>CAMLRE010000126.1 GCA_946482355.1 uncultured Bdellovibrio sp. | reverse complement strand
TTTTAAGTAATCAACAGCTTCTAAAGCTGTTTCTTGTTTGCTTGATAAAAGCATCTGTAACTTAGAACCAAGCGCTGCTTCCATAGCGATTTCAAATTCGCTTGGAACTTCGATCACTTCAGATACCGGGTGGAATGTTTCATTCACTGTACCATCAGCGTTTAAAGTTTGCTCAGTTCTAGCTTTTGACCAAAGCATAACTTGCTTAACACCCTCTTCGAAACCTTCGAAGTTTTGCGCTAAGTTTTCTAAACCGTAAAGGCGCGAAGCTGTCTCATTTAAATTGTCTTTAAACTCTTGAACTTCGATTTGTTTTTTCTGAACTGACTCAGTCAAAATCTTTTTATTCGCTTCAAATGATTCAGCATCATTTGAAAGGTCTAATTGAAGTTGGCGTTGTTGGTCTAATTCATTTGTCACTTTACGACGACGAGTTTCGAACTCGTGGTGCGTTTCGCGCAATTCAGCTAATTTAATTTCTTCATCCGCTACACGGTCAGCCACCTCAGAACGCTGGCCATTGAATGAATTTAATTTTGCATCTAAAGCTGATTCAGATTGGCCTAAAGCAAATTGCTCGCGGCGTTTTACTGTTAAGTCTTCGTCGATTTCAGTAAAACGTTTTTGGTTTGTACTGAATGCTAAAGCTTTAGTTAAAGATTCTTCAGCTAAGTATTCTGATTCAGCTTTTAACTCATCAGCCTGAGCTTGAAGATTTTCTTGGTCACGGGCTAATAAATCGTAACGAGCTTGTTGTTCGCTTAAGATATTACCTGTCATTTGTTCATTACGTTTAGCTTGTTCTAAGTTAAAGCGTAATTCTTGAATTTCTAATTCTTTCTTTTGAACTAAACCTTGATGGTTGAAGAATTCTTGTTGGCGGTCTTCAACAGCTTTTTCTTGCTCAAGTACAGACAACTTCATTGTTTCAAGTTGTGATTGCATTGCTGCAAGATCAGCTTCAGAACCCACTTCTAAAGATTGAGCTTCATCAAAGATTCTTTGCGCTTCATTCGCTGCGCGAGCTAATTCAACGTATTGAGCTGATGATAACCATAATTCTAAATCTTCGATTTGAGATTTGATATTACGGTAACGTTCAGCACGCTGAGCTTGACGCTGTAAAGAATCGATTTGGCGTTTTAATTCGCCGATGATGTCTTGTAAACGCACTAAGTTTTGATCAGTATTTTGTAATTTACGTTGAGATTCTTTTTTACGAGCTTTGAACTTCGTAATACCCGCCGCTTCTTCGATTAACATACGGCGATCTTCTGGCTTAGAAGTAATAATTTTACCTATCATACCTTGGGCGATGATCGAGAAACCTTTAGAACCGGCACCTGTATCCATAAAGATTTCTTGCACGTCTTTTAAACGAGCTGGTTCTTTATTGATAAAGTATTCACCCTCACCGTTTCTGTGAAGACGACGAGTTACCATGATCTCAGAGTGTTTTAAGTATTTAGCAGGAAATGGACCGCCATCATTTTCTAAAGTTAAAGAAACTTCGCACATCCCTAAGGGAGCGTAGTTTTCTGCACCGGCAAAGATAACGTCTGTCATTTGAGATGCACGTAAGTCTTTGGCTGATTGGTCACCCATTACCCACATTAAGGCATCTACGATATTTGATTTACCACAACCGTTGGGTCCAACGATACCTGTGATACCAGCGTCGAATTGAATAACTGTACGATCTTTAAATGATTTAAAACCGATAAGTTCTAGTTTTTTAATTCTCAAAGCAAAACTCCTTTTGCGAAGAAAATGGTTTATAATTTCTGGCGGTTAAACCAAAAATAAGGGATAGAACGAAATAAGCGCTCAGCACTTACAACATACTATTAACTGTCCTTTGGTCGGGATAGTGAGTCAACGATGAAAAGTAGTAGACTTGAGAGTTTTACCCCGACATGCCGCAACGCCACATGTCTATATATAAGGGTGCTGAATTCCTGTTCTGAGACAGCTGCTTATCTAGTCAGCTCTGCAAAGAGATCAAACACAATATATCAAACAAACGAAGTTATGTAGCAAACTACACCAAAGGCTAACAGCAGTTACACAGACATCGTCGATACTAATTGTATATGCGTACTTATAAAATTTTGCTTATTGAAGATAATCCGTTTTTCTTACAAATATGGCGCGCGATCTTATCGCAAGCCCTGTGGTCTTATAAATTGGATTGGGCAACAAGTGAAAAAGTCGCCTACAAATTTTTAGCAAAAACAGATTACGACATTATTATTTCTGATTTCTCATTAGATAAAAAAACCAAACAGCAACATTGCAGTTTTATTTTAACCACTGACGACGCCACTCAACTTCCCGACGTTAAGAACACCGAAGACCGCCCTTACTATTTCTTAAAAAAGCCTCTCGACATGGCTCGCGGCATGCAGCTGATTCACCAAGTGGTTTCAGCTGAAGAAAAATTTGAAGAATTATAATCTTAAGAATTAATTAATAAGCGGTAACCGCTACGAATTACCGTATCGATTTTAATTTTTGATTTATGAATTTTTTTACGTAAATGCGCTACGTGCGTATCAACACTTCGTAAAGTTACAGATAAATCATTGCCCCAAACTTCTGATAATAAGTGCTCGCGCGAATAAACGCGTTCAGGATGCTTAGCTAAAGCTAATAATAACTTAAATTCCAATGTTGTTAGATCCACAGGCTGGTCTGCGCCGTTTCCTTGAATCACTACTTTTTGCTTACTTACGGTAATGAGTAAATCGCCTACTCTCATTAAGTCAGAATTTGATTTCGCCTGCTCTAATTTTTTAAGTTTGGCTGCAACACGCGCTTTAAGCTCAATCGGATCAAAAGGTTTTGAGATAAAATCTTCAGCCCCGAAAGAAAAAGCCGTTACTTTGTTAGCGATATCAGTTTTACCGCTGATAATAATAACAGGTATTTGTGTTTCTGAAGACGAGCTTAGCTGGTTTAAAAAAGCTAAGCCATCTCCATCTGGCAATCCGATATCTAATAAAATCAGATCAAAAGTGTTATTTTGCATTAAAGCTTGGGCCTCTTTTAAGGTCGAAGCCATTGATAGCGAAAATTCTTTAAGAGTGTTAGCTGCTAACACTCTCATAACTTCATTATCTTCAACTAATAACAACTTTTGCATTACTATTTTTTCTTTCTCTTAAGGTGAGCTTTCGCAGCCGCAAGCCTTGCAATAGGCACGCGGAATGGCGAACAGCTGACGTAGTCTAAGTTCACGTTTTCAAAGAATTCAATAGAATCTGGATCACCCCCGTGCTCACCGCAAACGCCGACTTTTAATTGACCTTTTGCCTGACGACCAAGATCAACACCCGTTTTAACTAAAGTACCCACGCCCACCTGATCAATAGATACAAATGGGTCTTTGGCAAAAATACCTTGGCTTACGTAACTGCCTAAGAATCTTCCTGAGTCATCACGTGATAGGCCTAATGTTGTTTGAGTTAAATCGTTTGTTCCGAAACTGAAGAAATCGGCGTGTTTTGCAATTTCATGAGCTGTGACTGCTGCACGCGGAAGTTCGATCATTGTACCTACTTGGTAATCGAATTTTGTCTTAGTTTCTTTCATTACAGTTTCAACAACCGCGACCGTTTGCGCGCGTAACATTTCTAATTCTTTCGCTGTCGCAACTAACGGAATCATAATTTCTGGAACAAGTTTCATTCCTTCTTGAGTCAACTTCGCCGCAGCCTCTGCAATCGCACGGGATTGCATTTGGTAAATTTCAGGGAATGTTACCGCTAAACGACAACCACGGTGACCTAACATCGGGTTAAATTCGTGAAGCGCTTGGATCTTTGCTTTTACGCGGTTAGCATCCATTTTCACACGTTGTGCGAAATGCTGAATTTCTTCATCTGTATGAGGCACGAACTCATGCAAAGGCGGATCAAGTAAACGAATTGTTACCGGAAAGCCATCCATGATTTTAAATAATTGATAGAAATCATCACGCTGCATTGGTAACAATTTTTCTAAAGCACGTTCGCGCTCAAGCTTTGTTTCAGCGATAATCATTTCGCGAACCGCATCGATACGATCAGCGCCAAAGAACATATGTTCTGTACGGCATAACCCGATACCTTCAGCGCCGAAGTTACGTGCTGTTTGTGCATCTTTCGGAGTGTCTGCGTTTGTTCTAACTTTAAGTCTACGAACACCATCAGCCATTTTCATTAAACGATCAAAAGCGCCATCTAATTTAGGCTCAATAGTTTTAACTTCGCCTAAGTAAATTTCACCAGTACTTCCGTCTAAAGTAATCACATCACCTTTTTTAAGGTTGTAACCTTTAGCGCGCATTTGTTCATTTGTGTAATCAACTTCAACTTCTGAACAACCAGCTACACAGCACTTACCCATACCGCGAGCCACAACAGCTGCGTGTGATGTCATACCACCACGAGAAGTTAAGATACCTTGAGCCGCTACCATACCGGCGATGTCTTCAGGAGATGTTTCGATACGAACTAAGATAACTTTTTTACCTTGTTCTTTCCATTCAACCGCATCTTCAGGTGTGAATACGATTTGACCGCACACGCCACCCGGGCTTGCCGGTAAACCCTTAGCAAGCAATGTTTTTGCCGCTTTCGGGTCAAGTGTTGGATGTAATAACTGATCTAAAGACGCAGGATCTAAACGTAAGATAGCTTCTTCTTCAGTAATCATTTTTTCATCGATCATGTCACAGGCGATTTGTAACGCCGCTTTTGCCGTGCGCTTACCGTTACGAGTTTGCAACATCCACAATTTATTTTTTTCGATTGTGAATTCGATGTCTTGCATATCTTTGAAGTAAGTTTCTAATTTTTTATAGATTGTTTCTAAATCTTTGTACGGTTCAGGCATGATTTCAGAAAGTAATGAAATTGGCTGTGGAGTACGGATACCCGCGACAACGTCTTCACCTTGAGCGTTCACTAAAAATTCACCGTAGAATTTTTTAGCTCCTGTTGACGGGTCACGTGTGAACGCCACACCCGTCGCAGAATCATCACCTAAGTTACCAAACACCATCGATTGAACGTTTACCGCCGTACCCCAAGAAGCCGGGATATCGTGTAATTCACGGTAAGTGATTGCGCGCGCTGTATTCCAAGATTTAAATACCGCACTGATCGCGCCCCAAAGTTGTTCCATCGGATCAGATGGAAAGCTTTGGCCGGTCATTTGTTGAACCATGTCTTTGAATTTTTTAACTAATTTTTTTAAATCATCTGTTGAAAGCTCAGTATCTAAGTGAATACCTTTTTCAGCTTTTAAATCTTCTAACGTCACCTCTAGTAATGATGAATTCATTCCCATCACAACATCAGAGTACATTTGAATAAAACGACGGTATGAATCCCAAGCAAAACGCGGATTATTTGAAGACTTCGCTAAGCCTTCAACCGTTTGATCATTTAAGCCAAGATTTAAGATTGTATCCATCATACCAGGCATTGAAGCGCGAGCCCCTGAACGAACACTCACTAATAATGGATTATTTGTATCACCGAATTTTTTACCGATTTTAGCTTCTACTTTGCTTAAGGCTTTTAAAACTTCAGGCCTTACCCATTCAGGTAATTTTGAACCTTCAGCATAATACGCCGTACAGATATCTGTAGAAATCGTAAATCCCGGAGGCACTGGAAGACCAATCGCTGTCATTTCAGCTAAATTAGCTCCTTTACCACCTAAGGTGTTTTTCATGCTCGCATTACCTTCAGCCTCACCCGCTGCGAAGTAATAAACGAACTTTTCTGGTCTAGAGTAAGTGTTTGTGTTTGTAGTCTCCATTACACAATCCTTTTCTTATTGGTTAGTTGGTCGGCCACTGGCCGATCCTAGTTGTTAAACTGCTTCAATTGAGCAGCAATGTATGAATTTAATTCTTTAATTTTGATACGCTCTTGAGTCATCTTGTCGCGGTGACGAACAGTCACAGCACCGTCATTGATCGTATCGAAGTCGTAAGTTACACAGAACGGAACTCCAACCTCATCAGCACGGCGGTAACGTTTACCAATTGAGCCTGTTTCGTCGTAAGTCACGTCGAAATCTTCAGCTAACTGATCACGTAAGGCTTCAGCTGGAAGCGATAACTCATCTTTTTTAGATAACGGAAGAACCGCAACCTTAATTGGCGCAATATCTGGGTGTAGACCAAGTACTACACGTACGTCTTCAGTTGTTTTACCGCTTTCATCTTTAGTTGTTGTGACTTCTTCACGGTAAGCATCACACATAAACGCTAAGAATAAACGATCACAACCAACGGCTGTTTCGATAACATAAGGAATGTATTTTTCTTTTTCAGCTTCGTTAAAATACTCTAAGTTTTTACCAGAGAATTTCGCGTGTTGAGTTAAGTCAAAATCAGAACGGTTATGAATACCTTCTAATTCAGAAAAGCCCATTGGGAATTTGTACTCAACATCAACCGCCGCACGCGCGTAGTGAGCTAATTTATCATGATCTTTAAATTTTAAGTTTTCTTCGCGGATACCGAATTTTTTATAGAAATTCC
>CAMLRE010000125.1 GCA_946482355.1 uncultured Bdellovibrio sp. | reverse complement strand
TTTTGCTGATTTTGAAGCGAAAGACTTTTCTCTGTCGCAATTTCCTAATAGTTACAAAGTTAACCCTGAAATCAATGTGCATAACTTACGCGATAAAAACGATATTCAGGTTTTCTACAAAATGGACCCGGCCAGTGTTCTTGTTGCTACCGCCCTTGATGTGCAGCCCGAAGATTTGGTTTTAGATGTGTGTGCTGCTCCAGGCGGGAAGAGTTTAATCTTAGCTGAAAAACTAAATGGCACAGGCCAGTTAGTTTCTAACGAGTATTCCAATGCGCGCCGTGAACGTTTAACGCGTGTAATTCGCGAATATTTACCTCACGAAATGCGCCAGAATGTGTTCGTGCAGGGTAAAGACGGTAACTACTACGGTATGCATAAGGCCGAGGTGTTTGACCGCGTACTGGCAGATGTTCCGTGCTCGGGTGAAAGACACTTATTAGAAAACCCCCAAGAATTTTCTGAATGGACAAAACGCCGCAGTGAAAACTTGGCTGTGCGCCAGTATTCGTTATTATCATCTGCGTACTTAGCTTGCCGGGTCGGTGGACAGATCGTGTATTCGACCTGTTCGATTTCGCCATTAGAAAATGACGATGTGGTTAAAAAATTAAATAAAAAACGCTCGGTTGAGTTTTTAGAATTTCCGGAGGCTGCTAAGTATCCGTTTTTAGAAAAGACTGAATTTGGTTATCAGATTTTACCAGACCGTTCAGAAGGTTATGGTCCGATGTATTTTTCAATTATTCGTAAGCTTCAAGAATAAAAAAGCCCCGGTATTTCTACCGAGGCTTCGTTAAGTTCAATTATATTTTTAAAACTAAAAGTGTTTTAAGTATTCGATCAACGCTTCTTGTTCAGCCTGCGTGAAACCTACTTTTGTACGAGAGTATTTCGTACCGAAGTAGTGACCACGGTTCACTGTCATATCAGGACATTTGCTGGCTTGAACTAAATCTTTAGCCGCAAGTTCCATGAAACGGTCACGGGCTACTTCGCCTTTTAAACCTTTGAATTTAATTTCAAAAGTTGCGCGAGTTAATGATGTGATCGCATCGATTAATTGATATTGCGCCTGTAATACTGTTTTTGGTGCAAATAACACGTCTAATTTAACACCGGCGTAAGTTAAGTCGATGTTTGAAAGTAAGTTGATCGGAACACCTGCAGGAAGAGGTCCGATTTTTAAAACCTTACCCATGTTTTGTTCGCTTGAGATCGCATTATCAATCGGAGCATCGTATTGAGCTACTTTACGTTTATCAGTGTCTTTTTTAAAGATTTCGTTAGCTGCAATAACCGGTTTTTCTAAAGCTTCTTTCGTGTAAGTAACAACGAATTCACCATCTTGTTCTTCAAATGATCCGCCGTTAGCTAAGATCGTTTTAAAAACCGCTGTTTTAAGTAAGAACGGTACGAACTTAATAGGAATTTTGATGTAGCTATCATTTGTAATTACATCGACTAAGCCTGGGATTTTATCACCGTAGATTGAAGTGTAAGTGACTTTGGCTTCACCTGGACGAAGAGGTTCACCACGTAAATCCGGATTTAATAAACGTTTCATAGAATCTTCGAATGAAGCCATACGGCCTTCAACAGTTCCGCGATAATCAAATTTACCTAAAGAGTTATTTTGAAAGAATGGAGCCGTTGACCATAAGCTCACTAATGATGGTGGACGTAAATAACCACGGCCGCCAGCAGGAACTTCTCTTTCTTCAGCTTCTAAAAGAGCACCCATGTTGTTACCAGATCTCATTGTTGTTGCGTAATTTACGCGGAATGTACCAACAGAAGGTAAGGCTTTATATGAGCTTGATGCGAAGTTATCCCAGATATTATCTTTGATCGCGTTGGTTGCAATCGAGCTGCAAAGATTCGTATCAACAGCTGTCATCGGAACGCGAATATCAGTTGATAAGAAGTTTTGATCTAAGAAATCTTTTTGATTAACGATCGCTTCGATTTGTGTGTGGTACTCTTGAGTTTTTGTGTACTCAGTGTATTGGTTCCAGCACTTCATGTAACCAGCGCCTACGCACTCAGGGCGATTGAAGATACCGTAAACTTTTTCTGGAAGTTTGCTTGAGTGACAAGCGGCACAGTTGTTAGCGAATAATTTTTTACCTAACTTAACTTGCTCGCTTTCGATGTCTTTTAAGTACTTAGCGCCGTTTGGTGCGGCTGCTAAAGCATCTTTTTTTGAAGCCACCATTAAGAACATCGCAAGATCAGGTGTTTGGTTAACATTGGCTTGCCAGTAACCTGAATTCACCGCAGCTTTTTTAATTTGGAATGGTGTAATGTTTGATCCACCGATAACTGGTACGAAGTTTTCTAACCAGTGTTCAGAGAATAAACCGATGTTAACGTAAACGCGGTTTAAAGCGCCTAATACCCCCACTGAATCAGCGCCATCTTTTAAAACGCGCGGAGAAAGTACCGTGGCATTGTTATTTTTTGTGAATGCTAATAACGGAGAATTTTTCGGCATGTTTGGCATCATCGAAAATTGGTTATTTAACATTTCGCCGTCTTTTAAGTTTTCCCAGTTACCGAATTTAGCAGCGGCGTGCATACGTGCGCCTAGTTCGTAAACTGCATTCATTGTACGAGGATTGTTAATTTGATCTGAAGAAACCAGAGAAGTATCTAAAGCACCAGGGCGGGCTGTGTGAGCTAATTGGTAAATAAAGTTATCTACGCTTTTTTTGTAGTTAAAGTTAAATACGCGGTCAAACCAGTAGTACTGAGCACCCACGTTTGAACTTAAGTTAGCCCATTTAGGATTATTAAAATCAGCCGGAGGTAAAACTGGATTTGGTCCCACGTGACAAAATGCACAGCTCATACCGACACGGTAAGGTTTAACTAATGTTGGGTCATTGTAGTAAGAAGGGTCATTGTAGTAGCGGTTGGCATCCCAACGGTTTGCTGCTTTTTGATCAAACTTTGGATTTGTAAATAAACGAAGGCCGATAATTCCAGTCGGGTAACCGTAGAAAGAACCAACTTCTAAAGTTCTTTGTTGGCCTTTCCAAGTTAGCGTTGTGCCGCGTGCTCCAAGTTTTGCACCCGGATATTTTTTCGCGTCTGAAAAAGGTTCTGGCGGGCATTCAGCTGAAGAAACACGTTTATCAAGTCTTAAACCCCAACGCTCAGGAAGTGGTTCAGTGTTTTTAACGTAACAAGGTTCATTCACTAAACCAATTTCTTCCCAGCGGTTAGAGCGAGAATAAGGTTGGTTCGGGTCATTTGAAACTAATTTTAATAAATCCAAATTACCAAAAGTATAATCACTTAAGTAATCCCAGAATTTATCGTTACCACCGGTCCATGCAATCCAGTTGTTGCGGCCTTTAACAAAGGCTTTCACAGCATCTGCTTTTGTAATGCCCGGAATGTAAGGTTGTAATGCTTTATGAATTTGATCTTGGTTTTCCGGACGGCTAAAACCATAATCCATATCCATGTAGTAATCTTCGGCTGCGCCATTTTTCATTTTGGCGATAAGATCTTTACTGTTTTCTGCCAGCATCGCTTCATCTTTTTTGTCGAGATATTTACCGACAACGGGAAGCTTTTGACCGAGTTTAAGTAACTGTGCTTCAGCAGAAACTGTGGTTAAGCTGAGCGAAATTAATAGCAGAGCGATTTTTTGCATAAAACATCCTTTTTTTTGGCAAAAAAACAAATAGGCCAGTGACCTGTATTTTTCACAGTGGCCTGACCTAAAAATATTAACATAATATAGATGTAAACTGATACCGGACTAGCCGGGCATTCTAGACGAGAGTCTAGCCAAGGGATTCATTACTCGTGTCATTTTTTTGGAGCATAGAAAGGCGGTAGCTTTGCAAGCTGTAATGGCCATAGGTTTTGATGCGGTACAGGTCTAAAACCTCTTGCTGAACCTCTTCAATAACTTCGACGTCAAGCCCTAAAGGAGCGTACATTTTCAGATGCTGAAATTCTTCGACGAAAAGTTGCGTCACTCGTTCAACGAATTGGTCCGCGGTCTCAGAAAGGTTGTGAGTGGCTTTAATCTCTTCTTCAATAATTTGCAGGATCATTTTTTTCATATATAGATTTTTTCGGAATCCTACGCTAAAACTAAACTGTGAAATCGCCTAGTTTTTCTGAGTTTCAGACAATTATCCAGTACCTTCATGACGAACTGATCGGAAGTCAGTTGCAAGAGATCATCTCGACGGAAGACGGCGTGGTTCTTGGGTTTTACCGCTTCGTGCATGAACCAAAAGCCGTGTGGTTAGTGTTCGATATGGACACACAGTTTCCTTTCGTCGGGCTTTTTCACCAAAATCCGTGGCTCAAAATTAAAAAAACTAAACCTGTGGCCTTATTTTTAAATTCACATTTTAAAAATACACATCTTAAAGACATTCATTTTCTGGAAAACTTTGGTCGGGTGGCCGAGTTTGATTTTAGTCTTCCAGACAAAAAGTTAGTCTTGCAGCTGCGTATGATTCCGAAACAGCCCAACATTATAGTCTCGGCCGACGATAAAACTGTTTCTTGGGAAAAGCCGCGCGATCTTGTTGTGGCAACGCTAGACGAGAATTTTGAATCTGAAAACCGTTCGATTCCTTTTTTATTTAAGCAGTGGTTTGATCGCCGCGCGAAAACCAAGCCGAAAGAATCTTCTGTCGCGGGTGCTGGAGCACAAACACATTCACCGTATGATAAATGGGTGCAGCAACGTAATAAAGATTTGCAGAAAAAAGAAAAAGCTCTAAGCCAAATCGACGAACAGAAAAAGGAACTGCGTAAAGTTCCTTGGGCTGATATTGGCAATCATTTAAAAACGCATGGCTTTAAAGATCTTCCGCTTGAGTGGACAACCTATGTTGATTTTAGTCAGAAGCCTTCATTCAATATTGAACGCTCTTTCGAAAAAGCCAAACAGGTGACTCACAAACTTCAAGGAGCCGACGTTCGTAAAGAGCAGCTGCTTCAAGAAATTGAATTAGCCAAAGATGTTTCAGAAGAACGTTTTCAGAAACATTTGTCTGAATTAGCAGCAAAACAAGCCAAACAAGGTCAGCGCAAATCACCTGAAGGAAACTTCAGAAAGTTAACCATTGAAGGTGAAAACCCAGTGAATGTGCTGATGGGTAAAAACGCTGTGGAAAACTTAAAACTTCTGCGCCAAGCCAAAGCTTGGGATTTATGGGTTCACTTAAAAGATTACCCAAGTGCCTATGCCATTTTGCAAAAACCGAAAGATAAAAGTGTCTCTGATCAGGTTTTAGTGCAAGCCAGCCAGTGGTTAGTGAAAGAATCGATCAAAAACAAGAAAAACATGGATGGCGCTAAACTTTCAGTAGTTATTGTTGAGTGCCGCCATGTGCGTCCGATCAAGGGGGATAAGCTGGGGCGCGTGACTTATCATCACCCTCGGGAAATGTTGATTACCGTATAAAGATTTGGTCTAATTAACTTCTGATTAGAGTTTCGAATGACAACAACGGAGTGCTGTCGTGATAGAAGTTAATAATCTCTGTAAGAACTACGGAGAACGCAAAGCCATTCAAGATATTAATTTTAAAATTTCTGCTGGTGATGTTGTCGGTCTTTTAGGACCCAATGGTGCCGGAAAATCAACGACGATGAAAATCATTACTGGATTTATGGCGCCGACATCAGGTGTTGCCAAAGTCTGCGGTTTTGATGTTTTTGAAAATCCTTTTGAAGTTAAAAAACGTATCGGGTATTTGCCAGAAGCGCCGCCGGTTTATTTAGACATGAACGTTGGTGATTATTTAAATTTCGTAGCCGATTTAAAACTTGTAGATCCGGCAAAGAAAAAAGCTTTTATCGAAAAAGCTTTACAAAAAACCCAGCTGACAGATGTTAAATCACGTTTAATTAAAAACTTATCAAAAGGTTTTCGCCAACGTGTGGGTATTGCACAAGCTTTAGTTTCTGATCCTGAAGTTTTAGTCTTAGATGAACCAACAGTGGGTCTTGATCCAAAACAAGTGGCTGAAGTGCGTGACCTGATTAAAGAGCTAAAAGGCCAACACACGATTATTTTATCAACGCATATTTTACCTGAAGTGCAGGCAACTTGTAACCGTGTGATCATTATTCACCAGGGCCGTATTGTTGCTGAAGATAGTATCGATAATATTGAAAAATTAAATCAAGGCTTAGTGACAGTGATTGTAAAAACAAAAAAAGAAATGGCTTTACAATCTGAACTTAGAAAAATCACCGGTGTCGAAGCTGTGGATGTTATGGGAAATGCAACTTTTAAAATTCAACTTAAAGATGAAGATATCTTGGATCAGGTCGCAAGCCATATTATTAAATCGGGCGCTGGCCTTCGTGAATTAACTCCGGCTAAAGAAAACTTAGAAGATGTGTTCTTGAAACTGACTTATGGTGAAAATAAGGAGCACGTATGAAACAAATTCTGACTCTTTTTAAAAAAGAATTTAAAGCTTTGTTTTTTTCGCCGCTGTTTTATCTGATCGCTTTTTTAACGGCTTCGTTATTAGGAGTGACGTTTTCAG
>CAMLRE010000124.1 GCA_946482355.1 uncultured Bdellovibrio sp. | reverse complement strand
ACCGTATGGCTTTTTGAACGCATGCGAATATTGCATTGCGGGCAGAAAGCTTCTTCTTTAACTTCAATGCTATTTTCTTCAGAGGTTAATTTCAGCTCTAATTGCGTCGCACACAGCACACAGTTGCATTGTAATGCAATAAACGCTTTCTGAAATGTGTTTTCAGTTTTTTCGTAACGAGGTAGATCAGATAATTTTAGATGGCTGTTCGCCGAATCTTGCGATCTCATGTTGCTCCTCCTGAGCTGTTTTTTCTCGATGTCTTTTGTCGAGAGCCGTCTTCACATCCTATGAATCCGACTATCATATATAATCTCACTGCAAGTTCTGTTCACAGACCAACATCTAGTCTGCAAGTGAGATATATTATTCCTTCGCTTTTTAATGTGACGGAATAATTTTCAATTTCGGTTACGATCTAAAGTCCAAATTTAATTGGTTATCAAAGTCGTTTTTATCAAAAGCTAATTGAATTAATTTAGTAATCAAATCGCTGTACTGCACACCTTTGGCTTGCCACATCATTGGGTACATCGAAATTTTTGTAAAACCTGGCAGCGTGTTAATTTCATTCACCGTTAATGTGCCATCTTTTTTCAAAAAGAAATCAACGCGAGTTAATCCATCGCAGTATAAAGCTTGGTATGTTTTAACGGCTAAACTTCTTACCTGATCAATTTGCTCTGCAGTAATCTTTGCAGGAATCACAATCTCGGCCCCATTTGGATCTAAGTATTTTGCTTCGTAAGAGTAGAATTCATGTTTAACCACTAATTCACCAGGCATAGCCGCTTCTGGTTTTTGGTTTAAACCCATCACTGAACATTCTACTTCGCGGCCATCAATAAATTCTTCAGCTAAAACTTTATGATCGTATTTAAAAGCATCTTTAATTTTTGCTGCAAAATCTTCTTTCGATTTGATTTTGTGAACACCTACAGACGAACCGGCATTGGCAGGTTTAATAAAGAACGGTAGGCCTAATTGTTTAGAAATTTTATCAAAGTCAGGGGTTTCATAGCTCTTAAGAACAACCCATTTAGAATTAGGAATTCCAGCAGCAGTCATTACGATTTTCATGACTTCTTTATCCATCGCAATAGCTGACGACATAACACCGCAGCCTACAAACGGAAGGCCTAAGATTTTTAAGTGGCCTTGCATAGTTCCATCTTCGCCGTTTGTTCCGTGAATGATGGCAAACGCACAATCTAATTCCTGGCGTTGTTGGTTTTGTAAATTTAAAGCGTAAACTTTTGATTGCGCGCGAATTAACGTGACTGTTTGCTCTTGCGCCATTTTATTATCGTTAATTGATTCTAAAGTTTCGAAATCTTTTTCGTTAATTGAATACCACGTTCCTTGTTTTGAAACGCCTAAAAGTACCGGAGTAAATTTAGATTTATCCATCGCTTTAAAAATATTGCGAGCAGAATTAATTGAAACTTCATGTTCTGAAGAGTGGCCACCAAAAATAATCGCGATTTTTTTCATACACGTTTAGTGTATTCGCAGTTACGCCATCTCGACAAGTTCTTTGGTGAAAGCACGGATTCCCGTATAGACCTCAAATGGTGTAGCGTCATTCATATAGGCCGGAGTCGTGATCACTTTTGTATCGCGGTCTGTGATGTAATCTGTCGACGGACATTTTTCAACACTGACATTCCATTTTTCAACGATGTCTGTTTCAGAAAAATCCTCGCCTAAAGTAATATTTGGTTTACGTTTGCTCAAAACTTTCGCGACAACAATCGGCGCCATGCAAATCGCACCGATCGGTTTTGAATCTTCGTAGAATTTAGAAATAATTTTTTCAACAGTCGGGTTCACTGTCATTTTCACTTTGTCCTTGGCCCAAGTTGAAATGTGTGTGGCATTACCAACGCCGCCCGGTAAAACTAAAGCATCAAAGTGAGCCGGGTTTAGTTCTTCTAAAGAATAAAGTTCGTGATGGTTTAAAGCTGTTGAACGGTCGAAGGCGAAAATTTTAAATGCGGCTTTGAATTCAGAAAGAGAAATTAAAAGACTGATTGTTTCGGTGATTTCAGATTGGCCTGGTCCAAATCCCACAGCCAAGACAGCGATTTTTCTCATTGTAACCTCTCGAGGCGCGAAGACCTCGAGAAGAATATAAACTATATTGGCTTAGTCGCCTACAGAAAATCCATTAATGCTGACGCAATCTTCAGCTAAAACTTTACGGCTTTCCAGGTCAACTAGACCGCGTACGCAATACTTAAGCACCTTTGAAAAGAAAGGTAAATTCGGCGAAGTAACAAACGTGTAATGGGCACGTGTGGCTTGGCCGTCAGATTGAATTTCTTTGTTATCAATTAAATCAAACTCAACTTTACGCACCGGAATTTTACAGTGAAGGCTATCGCTGCAAATGCGCGGGTCAGCTAAATCTGGAGATAATCCCATTTCGCTATCAACCACAGTTAAATTATGACACGTGACTTTTTCTTCGCGGCAGGCAAAAACCGCCATTGCGATAAAAGCGCGGTACAGAAAAAACGGAACCTTATCAGCGGCTTTAGCTGTTAACTGCTGGCGGGGCACAGATTGAGATTCAACATCTGACGAGTGGCTGAATTCAAGCGGGTAAGCAAAGTTATTAAATGATTGGTTTGAATTTAAATAATCCGTTTTTGAATAATCTAAATTAATGCGCGTCATTGTCGTGTCACTCACAATTGAATTTACAATCAATGATTGGCTAAAAAGCTTTACAGATTGTGAATCTTCATATGTGGTCACAGCCATTAAGCTGCTTGATTCGTTGCGATTAATATCATCTGGCGTAAGCACACCGATGCCTTCGGCCATTTTAGATTCAACTTCGTCTGCTGAAACCGCAGGTCCTAGATTTGAATCTTCTAAATTTTGCTTCTTCATACAAGAAGCTTGCGTGAAAGCCACGAAAGCTAAAACAGATACGATGATTATTTTTGAAAATTTCATATAGAATCCCAACCCCAAACCCAAAGTGGCAGTGGTAAAATAGCTGATAAAACTTTACGTGTTTCAGGTTTGATAAAAGTCATTTCATCAATTGTAGCTGGCCCGAATAAAATTTTTGCTAAATCAGCTTCTTCATCTAAGGTGTAAAGATCCTGGCCGTAACCGAATACGATTTGGCCGTGCTGTTTTTCTAAAACGATTTGGTCATAACCTTCAGCGCGGAAAGCTTTTTTCACTTTTGTAGCGATGGCTTCAAAGTTATGAATACGAACCATCGCTAAAAAACCGCGGTGGCTAAAAACCTGCAAGCCATCTAAAACTTTTCTTAAGTTAGTGGCGTGCTGAGGTACCATCAGATGATAAGGTTGATTTTCAGTTTTTACGATGTGGCTTACAATATCCAATAAAGCATCAATTTGGCCGGCCCATTCATGAATGAACGTTTGTAAATCGGCACCTTTGCCATCAACCGCATAAGCTAAAAGTTGATTCGTGTTGCTCCAGGCCGTGTACACATTTGCATTCGGAATTTTTAAATACTGTTGCACTTCATCTAAAGTGCGCACTGAAGCCACACTGTGTTGGCTATAAAGTTTTAATATCGCCTGCGGGTCAACTTGTGTGCCTTTAACAATACGAATATTTTCACTGCGCGCAGCAAGTGGCTGATCGATAACGTAAGTGTGTTCAAAACCAGCTAATTCAAATCCAAATTTTTGATAAAATTCAGTTTTGTCTGTCCATAGCATAACTAAATCGCAGTCTTGCGCCGTAGCTTTTGCTAAACAATTTTGCATATTCAGAGTGCTTAAACCCTGTTGGCGATGCGATGGATCTGTAACAACCGAGCCAATTGTACCAATTTTGTAGATAGCGTAAGGCGTTTTTGTTATAATGGGTTTAATCAAAGCATGTGAAAGAATTGATCCACCCTCTTCAATAATGCTCATGTTGTGGATATTTGAGGGAGTCAAAGCTGTCGGATATTCACTGTTAATGGGCCATGTTGAATCGGCTCTTAATTGATGATTCAAAAATTCGACAACATGATCAAATTCATGCTGTTCCGGAGATCTGGGCTTTAACATAATAAAAAACTCCTTATGATAGGATTATTATAGCTGCGAAACCCGGGACTGTGATGGGCCAGTTCTATGAATTTGACTTAAGCCCAGATATTAACTACATTGCGACAATTAGGAGAACGTATGGCTGATCTAGGTCAAAAATGGAAAGAAAACAAAGCTGGCAAAATGTTTGTCGATCAATCCTGCATTGCTTGTGATGCTTGTGTTCTAACAGCTCCTAAAAATTTCGGTATGCACGAAGAAGACGGCCACGCTTTCGTAACAAAACAACCTGAAACTCAAGAAGAAGAAGCAGCTTGTAAAGAAGCGATGGAAGGTTGTCCAGTTGAAGCCATCGGCGATTTTGGCGATCAAGGCTAATTAGCTTGGCTAAAAAAGTAACCCAACCAAAGTCTGGCTCGCTCGACGTTAGTTGGTGTTTGAACCTTCTTAAAAAAAATTATCCCGACGCTCACTGCGCACTTAATTTTAATAATCCTTTTCAGTTAATGATAGCTACGATCTTATCTGCGCAGTGTACGGATGAGCGCGTGAACATCGTGACCAAAGATCTTTTTAAAACTTATAAAAAACCAAGTGATCTGGCTGACGAAGATGTTGAAGTGATTGAAACAGCGATTCGTTCAACGGGTTTTTATAAAAACAAAGCTAAAAATATCAAAGCCAACTGTCAGATTTTAAAAGACAAATACAATAACCAGGTTCCCAAAACACTGGACGAGTTAGTGGCTTTACCTGGCATCGGCCGTAAAACCGCCAATGTTGTTTTAGGAAATGCATTTGGTATCGCAACCGGCGTGGTCGTGGATACCCATGTGACTCGTTTAGCAAATCGTTTTGGCTGGGTTAAAATTCAAGATGCGGTTAAGATCGAACAAAAACTAAATGCTATGTTCGACCAGTCTGAGTGGATTATGCTTTCGCACTATTTAATTTCGCATGGTCGAGCTATCTGCAAAGCTAGATCTCCGGACTGTGAGAATTGTTTTTTAGCTACCCGCTGCCCACGTAAAGGTCTAAGATAGCAGACATGCTACAAGCTTATTTTGAAAGTTTAAAATACGTGGGGCATTTGCTTCCGATTTCTTTTCTAAGAATTTTTTTAGGCTATTTTTATATTCAACAAGCCGTTAAAGATTGGAAAGTTCACGTGATCGGTAATTCGATGGTGAGCGATCTTTTAGTTGAAGCTTTAAATAAAACACAAATGCCATTTTGGTACCGTTTCTTTTTAACAGAACATTTAATGAGCCACTGGCCGTTCTACGCTTTTGTTCTTGTCGGCATTCAAATTATCATTGGGTTTTCATATTTGATCGGATACGTTGTTCGCCCAGCATCAATTCTAGGATTATTGCTTTGTCTGAATTACCTAGCTGTGGCAAGTTCTAGCCAAGAATTTTTCTTTAAACTAATGATCGCCTGTCATGTGTTATTAGCATGGGTAGGTGCTGGTCGTTGTTTGGGGTTAGATTACTATTTTTATAAACGTTATCGCGGAATTTGGTGGTAGTTCTTAATGAAGCATTTCTTAGCTTTTGTTGCAGTTATCTTTTCATGTTTAACAGTATTTTATTTTTATCGTGATGATGGCCAGGCCAGTGCAGATTACACGAGTTTAAAAGTGTATGGCTCTGGTTCTTTCATCGGTTCGTGGGGCCCTGGCCCGAAATTAAAAGAAGTGTTTGAAAAACAAACGGGTATTAAAATCACTTACTTAGAAATGTCTGATCCGGCCTTAGTATTTCAGAAAATTTCTTTTGAAGGCAATCAAGCTGTAGGTGATGTGATCTTAAGTTTGGATCAATACGACATTGCACGTTCAGCAGATAAATTAACTTGGAAAACAATCGAATCAAAAACATCTTTTAATCTTCCGGAGAATTTAAAAGAACTCGAGAAAATGGAACAATTTAAAGCCTACGACTGGGCTCCGATTGCGTTTGTTTCTCGTGATGATTTAAAAGTAACAATTGAAAAGCTAGATGACTTATTAAAGCCAGAACTTAAAGGCCGTATTGCTTTAGAAGATCCGCGCACGTCTTCGCCGGGGTTAAATTTCTTAGCCTGGATTTACAAAGTTAAACCAGAAGCTGAAGCTGATAGTTTTGTAAAACAATTAATGGCTCAGGCTCATAGCTTTTCACCAAGTTGGTCAGGGGCTTACGGTTTATTTAAAAATAAACAAGCTGACATTGTGTTATCTTACGCTACATCGCCGGTTTATCACTTAGTCGAAGAAAAAGATTCTCACTTCACGGCGCTTGAATTTAAAGACGGCCATCCGATTCAAGTAGAATTTGCCGGTGTACCGGATTCTTGTATCAACTGCGATGCGGGAATTCGTTTTGTTCAGTTCTTACAAACTCCTGAAGCCCAAAAAATCATAATGGAAAAAAATTATATGTTTCCAATGGTTAAGTCTGTTCAAGAAGGCACAGCGTTTGACGGTGTAAAAAACTTTAAGCTTCTTCCTTTCAAAATCGAAATGAAAGAGCAGTTACAAA
>CAMLRE010000123.1 GCA_946482355.1 uncultured Bdellovibrio sp. | reverse complement strand
AAAGTTAGCTTTATTGATGCACGCGATATCGCTTCAGTGGCCGCAAAACTTTTAACAACTGATGAATTTAACAATAAAGATTTTGATTTAACAGGTCCGGAATCTGTCGACCACGCGCAAGTGGCTGCAGCGATCAGTAAAGTGACGGGTAAAACAATCACTTACCAAGAAATTAAACCGGAAGAATTAAAAGCAGGATTATTAGCCGCCGGTTTACCAAAAGATTACACAGATTTTTTACTGTTGATTATGGGATTTTTACGCGAAGGTTACAGCGCCCGCACAACTGACAACGTAAAAGCCATTACCGGAAAAGCACCGCGTACATTAGCTGCCTACGCACAAGATTATAAAGCGTCTTGGTTATAGTTTTAAGTGGTCACCTTACCCTAGGGAATTTCGCCTCTTCAGTGGATTAATGGGCCGATCAATTTTATCAAATTGGCCTATTTTTCCTCTGTGTTTGGCGACTTTTTTGCACATTTTTTTGGTTTTGGGGTGGCTATGAAAACAGATCGACATTTTATTTTTTTAGTTGAAGATAATGCAGACGATGAAGCTCTGACCTTGCGTGCTTTAAAGAAAAATAATATCAGCAATCAGGTTGTCGTGGCACGTGATGGCGTAGAAGCCTTGGATTTTCTTTTTGCAAAAGGAAAATACGTCGAGCGAGATATGACAGTGCAGCCGCAAGTGATGTTACTGGATCTAAACCTTCCGAAAATTGATGGACTGAGTGTTTTAAAAAAATTGCGTGGCGACGAACGCACCAAACTTATCCCCGTTGTTATTCTAACTTCTTCAAAAGAAGACCAAGATATTATCGAAGGCTACAGCTTAGGCGCTAACAGTTATGTGCGAAAACCTGTGGATTTTAATGATTTTACCGAAGCCATTCGCCAGCTGGGTTTGTATTGGTTAATTTTAAACGAAGTGCCGAAAATTCCACAAACTGACCAGCTATCACAAATTAATCGTGCGCCTTTAGGACATCCGACCTCGGTTACACACCATTAAAGCAGGAGAAAAATTTTGTGAAATTTTTTTTCTTAGCTTGTTTTTTTGTGATTTCAGCTAAAGCGGCTGAACCCCCTAAAAATAATGATACCGTCATCGAAGATCTAGAAGCCCGTGTTATTGATTTAGAACAACGGCAAAAAGAAATGAGTGATTGGTATAACAATTTTTACCTTCTCGGAAAAGGGCGTATCGTTCCTTACCTAAACGAAAATATTTCACTCGGCGGTTTTTTTGAATCTGCAGTTACGCATATTTATGGCCCTGATACAGAAACTCAGACTTCGGGAAACAGCCATATTTTGGGAATTAATTTAACAGCCCAGTTTAACGATCAAATGCGTTTTGCCACGCAGACACTAACATTACTTTCTATTCCGTTAAGAAATATTCATAACAATCCAAACCTAATACCGTCTGAAAGACAATTTAAAGGCGCATCGATTAATTCTACAGTGGCTCAAGGGTATTTCGAGTATCGTTCGAACGAGTATTTTAACGTACAAACCGGTATTGGCTACGCACCGTACGGAATTATTTATCAACAACGTGAACCCGAGCTTTTTCGTTTGCGCGGAGGTTCGCAAATTCTGACGTCAGACGACGGTGATACGGTAGGCATCGCTTCGCCGCTGTGGATGGGGTTACATTTTTACGGCTTTTTACCGTTTAGCCCCAGCGTCGGCTATAACATTTATTCGATGACTCCGAAAAATGCTGTTTCGACTTTAGGAGTGGGGGCAAGACTTTGGAAAAAAATCAGCGAGTACGCCACCTTTGGTATTTCTGCACAAAGTGGTGAACAAAATGACGGAAATTTTTTTGCTCATGGATTTGATTTAGATTTGAAATATAAAAAATTCGGCTTTGTCTCTGAGTACGGGCGTACCAGTAATTCAGGCGATACGCTGGACACAGAATTTTACTATTTTGAACCATATTATAAATTTGTTGAAGATGAATGGTTAGTTTTCTTAAATGCAGAATACGTCGACCATCTGGCCCGCACTGATTTGCTGACCCATATTCCTGATCCGGTAAAAAAGTGGCAATACGCGATCGGCTTTAATTGGCTGCCACTTCCTAATGTAAGATTTCGATTAACTTACCTGAATCACGATTACATCGATGAACTTGATGCGATCGCAGAACCAGAAAGAGATTATGAAGCTATTGATTTTTCAACGGCGATAGCCTTTTAGGTGAAACGATGAGGTCTATTGTGCTTGCAGTTGTTTTAATAATGCAAATTTCGGCGGAACAAATATTTGCCGCTACTGATTCTGCGCGCACAAAAAAAATCGAAGAATTACGGCAAAGAATTAATGAACTGGAAAAGAAACAAAACGATTTTGACGATTGGTACAATAATTTTTACGTTTTAAAAAAAACACGTGTTGCTCCATTTTTAAATAATAAAATTTCTTTGGGTGGATACTTTGAAACAGGAATTATTAATATTTATGGCGAAGACACCGAAAACCAGCTTTCAGCCTATAGCCATGATTTAGGAATTAACATCAGCGCTGAATTTTCAGAAGTCAGCCGTTTTGTGGCGCAAACTTTAACGATCGTAAATATTCCTTTTCAAAATCCGCATAATAATCCTGACCTTACACCCAGTAGACGAAAATATTCTGGCCTGGTGTTCGGGTCGCTTGTGGCGCAGGGTTTTTATGAATACAGTGCCAATGATTTTTTTAAAATCCAATCAGGTATTGGTTACGTTCCATTTGGAATAGCTCACCAGCAACGAGAACCTTTTTTATTTCATATTCGCGGTGGGCCGCAGTTTATTAATCCTGATGGCACCGATATTACAGTGATTTCAGCTTTATGGATGGGAATTCACATTGCTGGTTTGTTGCCGCTGGCAAAAAACACAGCGGGATATAACGTGTATAGTTTTACACCCGGAAGCAATGTTAAAACTTTAGGTGTTGGCGGCAGATTATGGTGGGCTGCTAATGATATGGTGACAACCGGTGTTTCGGCGCAATATGGAGAAAGAGAATTCGGAAGTTTTCTGGCTCAAGGCTTCGATGTTGATTTTAAGTATAAGAATCTGGGCCTTATCGCCGAATATGGTTTAGTCAATAGCTCCGGAGAAGCCGGAGATTTAGAGGCCTATTATGTCGAACCTTATTATAAATTTAACGAAAATAAATGGCTGGTTTATATCACTGCTGAATATCTGCATGAACCAGGTCGCCGTGATCCGGCCACGCGTTTGTTAGACCCTTTCGAAAAAAGATTTTTCGGTGGAGGGGTTAACTGGTTTCCAATTTCTAACGCAAAACTGCGTTTAGGTTACTTAAAACATATTTATTTAAACGAACAAAAAAACGCCGGTGTTCCAGAAAAAGATTATGACACGGTCGAATTTTCAACGGCGATGGCCTTTTAGGACGAACATGACTTGGAGAAATAGTTTAATCATCATTGCGATTATGCTGGCTCTGCAACTAGCCTTAGCCCAGTCTTCAAATGTGGTTTTTATTGTTAACACGCAAAATCCAGCCGAAAAAATTACCGTCAGCGAATTGCGCGATTTCTATTTCAAACGCAAACGACGCTGGGCTAATGGTGAAAGTGTGCGTTTTATGGACCGAACAATGGGGCCACTGCGAGATACCTTTTTAAAAAAGTATATCGGTAAATCAAATTCAGACGTTGAGCTTTTCTGGATCGGCCAAAAACTTTATTCGGGTGACAGTGCGCCACTTAAAGAAAGTTCAGATATTACAACGATGAGTTTTGTGGGTTCTCTTAAAGGGGCCATCGGTTATGTGTCGGAAGCAACGGTGTTACGTAAAAACGTTAAAACTATTAAAGTCGAGATAGATGACGAATGAGTATTAACACTTTAAAACAAACCAAATCTATTGCGCGTAATTTAACGATAACCATCGTTGCGATTTCGCTGTTGCTATTTTTCGAAGTGATTGGAATTTTTTTAGCAAGTCGCAATACTTTGGCGGGGTTGACCGATATGCATCGCACGATTCAGGTTATTAACGAGGTCAGAAACTTACGCCAGGTTATTGCAACTCGCACGCAGTTTTTAAAAGACTTTGCGCGCGACAATGCGCTGAGCAGTGAAGAAACTATTATTCTGGATAAATCAGAACGTCAGGTTGACGAGCTTTTTGTGGTTTGTCTTAACTTAAGTAAATCTTATCCTGAAGTTTATGAACTGATTTCGGATGCGCAAAAAAAATTGTTGGAAGAGCGTGCGATTTCCAGAGATATGCTGAGCGATCCAAATAAAACAATCACTCCTGTTGTTATTGATCAACTCACTCTGGAAGCGCAGGATTCTCTGGGAAAAGTTCAGTTAGTTCTTTCGACAAATTCAGACAAAATATTTGAGCGTATTTACCGCTCACGTTATTTACCTTTAACTGTAGCCTTAATACTGGCTCTTATTTTCGTAGTGTTTGGTTTGTGGATTGGCGCCCGTCTGAAAAAACAAATTAATTTGCCAATTCAAAACCTAATGCAAAGTACACGGCAGTTAGCTGAAGGTAATCTTAGAACGCGCGCCACGATTTATGATTTAGATGAATTAGGATTACTGGCGCACGCCTTTAATATGATGGCCGCTAATCTTGAACAGAGTACGGTGTCGCGAAGCTATATTGAAAGCGTTTTAGAATCGATGTTTAACTGCGTACTTGTTTTAGATGAAAAAGGCACAATATTAACGGTTAACCGCTTAACCGTACAAACATTTGGTTATTCAAAGACAGAGCTCATCGGTTTATCGATGTATGAAATTTTACATGAAGACATGCGTTTACTCAGTCCGAATACAAATATTGAAACCGAAGCTTATACACGTTCGGGACATAAATTTGCCGTCTTAGTGTCAGTAGCTTCTTTGGATGCACAGTCAAAAATGCCGTCGAAATTAAGAGTGTGCGTGATTAAAGATATTTCTGAAAGTAAACGTTTAGAAAATGAAATTAAAGAAAGAAATTTAGCATTAAGTGCCGCTAACCAGGAACTTGAGGCTTTTAGTTATTCGGTTTCACATGATTTAAGGGCTCCATTACGTATCATTGATGGATTTAGTCAGGCTTTGGTTGAAGATGCTGGCGATCAATTGCAAGGCGAAGCTAAGGTTCATCTTGAGCGCATTCGTGCCGGCGTCCAAAGAATGGGCCAGTTAATTGATGCTGTTTTAAATTTATCACGTTTAACCCGCGCAGCCATGACAATCACAGAATTAGACTTAACCGAAATGGCAAAAAATATTATTGCCGAACTTAGAAACTTAGAGCCCGGGCGTAAAGTTGAAGTGATAGTGCATGAAGGCTTAGAAGCACACGGTGACCAGGTGTTGGTTAAAGTTACTTTAGAAAATCTTTTAGGCAATGCCTGGAAGTACACTTCAAAAAAAGAGGTAGCGAAAATTGAATTTGGAAAAACCGTGAAAAATGATATCGAAGCTTTTTTTGTCAGAGATAACGGAGCAGGTTTTGATATGAATTATGCTAAAAAACTTTTTACTCCGTTTCAAAGATTACACACGCAAAGCGAATTTTCCGGAACCGGTATAGGCTTAGCCAGCGTTAAAAGAATTATTCATCGTCATGGTGGAACTATCTGGGTAGAAAGCGAAGTTGATAAAGGAACAACTTTCTACTTTACATTGGGGGCGCCACTTCCGGCGGGGTAAGACGATCGACTTTAGGTTTTCTGTATTTTGCAATACATTCTACTAAAGCACGTTTTTTAATGGGCTTAGACAGAAAATCAGTAAAACCGATACTTAAACAGCGCTCCCTTTCTTCTTCAAAAGCATGAGCGGTAAAAGCCACAATTGGTTTTTTATAGCCGTGCTGGCGTAAGGCCGCCGTTGCCGAGTATCCATCCATTACGGGCATTTGAATATCCATGATCACTAAGTCATGATCACCGTCTTCAGCTTTTTTCATGCCTTCTTCGCCATCCGAAGCCAGATCAACCGTAACGCCTTCCATTTCTAAAAAGTTTTGCACTAAAAGTTGGTTGTCGAGCGAATCTTCGACTAACAGAACTTTAAAATCAGAAATATTGTGTTTCTCGTTAGGGGGTTCAGGAGTCGTGTCGAGCATTTCTGCAGGCTCGCTTAATAAATTTTCAAAGCTTGTGATCGTAGAATATTTTGAAACATCACCGGTTTTTACAGTCGCAACAAATGTACTTCCTTCGCCGGGTGTGCTTTCTGCCAGATAAACATCTCCACCTAAAGCTTTTGCTAATTGTTTGGCTAATGTTAAACCCAAACCTGTTCCGCCAAAACGGCGGGTCATTGAACTATCAACCTGGGTGAACGGTTCAAAAAGGTGTTTAACTTCTTCTTCCGACATACCTATACCCGTATCGATCACCGTGAATTGCATTGTCGGTTCAGAATGTTCGTTAATCTGCTTTACACTTAAGGTAACTGAACCCTGGTTACTGAACTTGATGGCGTTGCCTAAAAGATTTAACAGAATATGCTGAATTTTTGTTGAATCTGATGTGATTATAGATGGAATTGGCCCGTCAGTTTCAAAACGCAAAGCTAATTTTTTTTCGTTCGCCAGCGGTGAAAGAATTGATTTTACCTGAGCTATCACTTGAGGCACAGAAAAGCTTGCGATCT
>CAMLRE010000122.1 GCA_946482355.1 uncultured Bdellovibrio sp. | reverse complement strand
TCGAATTCTCCGTGAAATTCGGGGTTAGCGAACTCATCCCCTTCAACGCGTAATTTATTAATTGTGATCTCAGGAACCGAGTGACGGACCATCGACGTTGCGATGGTCACATCATCCAGAGTATATTTTTGAGGTTTGCCTACGTTGGTAGATACAACCTTCATCATAATTATCTAGCGTCTACTGGCTTCCAAGTAAGGCCTTCTTTGCCTTGCCATTTACCACGTGGACGGTAGATACGATTTTTTTCGTATTGCTCGTTCGCGTGTGCAATCCAACCAGCGATACGTGATGTCGCGAAGATCGGTGTGAAGATATCAGTTGGAATACCCATAGCGTGGTAAACAGTTGCAGAGTAGAAATCTACGTTCGGCATTAAACCTTTTTCTTTGTACATAGTCTCGTCGATTAAAACAGACATTTCGTATAATTCAGGTTTACCGATTTTTTTAGTTAAGCTTTGAGAGAATTTACGTAAGATCGCTGCACGAGGATCGCCATCTTTGTAAACGCGGTGACCGATACCCATAACTTTTTCTTTAGCAGCTAAAGCATCTTTAACGAATTGCTGAGCTTTTTCCATAGTACCGATTTTAGCTAACATCACCATAACTTGTTCGTTCGCTCCACCGTGTAAAGGGCCTTTTAAAGCGCCGATTGCAGAAACGATAGCTGAATGTAAATCAGATAATGAAGAAGCTGTTACTCTTGTTGCAAAAGCCGAGCAGTTTAATTCATGGTCAGCGTGTAAGATTAAACATTTATCCATGATTTGAACTAATTCAGCATCTGGCTCAGTGCCTTTTAACATGTACATGAAGTTCCATGCGATTGATTTGCCAGCTTTAGGTTGAACGATTTCGCGTTTGTTACGGATAGATTCGAAAGCTGTAACTAACGCGCCCATTTTAGCTGTTAAGCGAACTGCTTTACGAGCGTTTGCTTCAACAGACATATCGTTAGCATCAACATCATAGTGAGCTAATAAAGAAACTGCCGTACGTAACCAACCCATTGGGTGAACGTTTGTAGGAAGTGTTTTAAGAACAGAAATGAAGTTAGCATCAAGAGCCATGTTTTTATTTAACTCTTCAGAGATTTGCGCTAATTCAGTTTTATTTGGTAAACGGCCATTCCACAATAAGTAAACAACTTCTTCGAATGTTGAGTTATTGGCTAAATCGTCGATCGTGTAGCCACGGTAGTTTAAGTTATTTCCAACGATGAATGAAACCGAAGTTGTACAAGCAACAACGCCTTCTAAGCCTTTATCTAAAGCGCCTTCGTAAATAGTAATGTCAGCCATAGTCTTTCCTTTATTTTCTTATGTGATTGAACACTTTAGAAATACCAAAGAAGAAATTACTTGGCTAGTTTTATCACTCTGTCTTTGACTTCGATCACGACGACAGTCTGATCGCGTAGCGGTGTATCAGCGCCACTAGCAAGCTGACACTGCAATAAGATTTCATTACGAACGTCATGGACCTGCGACGACCCACCCAGTTTTTGCAAACATTGACTGATTTGATCGGTCGATAAAACCTCTAAAATCCCATCGCTCACTAAAACAACTCTAGACTTTGGCTCAAGTTCAACACTGGCTGATTTAAAAACAGGCGATGTCGAAGAACCTAAAGCCTGCGAAGACGAAGAAATTAACTGTAATGTTTTATCCGGCGCCTGAATAAAGCCTTTGATTCGGCCTACTGCGCAAAAATTAAGGGTCAAATCACGACGGTCGATCACGCCGTAAAAAGCCTGTGTTTCATCTTTTGTGTTTGCTGTGGTTTTAAGCTCTGCCCCGATATGCTCAAGCACCTTTTCAGGGGATAAGCCTTTTTTAGCTTCCATCAAATGGCTGACTTTTAAAATCAGCGACAAGAATAGTGCCGACATCGCATAACCCGATGATGACGACAACAATACCCCGAACTTCATCTTGTCTTCGTGCTCAAAAATATCGAAGTAATCCCCGCCATAGCGAGAACCGTAGACAAACTTGCGGCTAAATTCAAAACCAGGAATATTCGGAATTTCAGTTGGAGTTAAAACCTTTTGGATTTTTTTAAGAAGATCCACGTCATTTGAGATCTGAATCATCACATTGTCTAACTGATGCGAAAATTTCAACAGTTCTTGTTTATACAACAAGAGCTCTTGATCTTTCATTTGAATGATCGCTTTAAGGCGGGCAATTTCGTCAGCAGACATTCCTCTATGTTAAAGAGGATAACGCTGTAGTCAAAAAGGTTTCTTCTTTACGGTACAGTTCGACCAGTCGCTTAGGCAAAAGGTCTAGATCGGCGTTTTCATAAACGCGCTGGTTGTTTTTAGTTACAATCACTTGGTCTTTTAAATCTTCTTTAAATGATTTGCTTAATGAAAGCTTTTTAAGAATACGTGCACTTGAATACTTAACAGCAAACTCTGAAGGTTCTGGATTTTTTTGCGTATAAAAATGACCCCATACCGAAAGAACCGCCAATTCTAAGCCGTAATAAAGACAAGCAGCTAAAACAAACATTTCCATGCGGTTGGCGTACATTGATTGGGCGAAAAAGCCACCTTGTAAAAGTGAACGATAAATTTCAAATGAGAAATGCACCGCTAAAGCCCAGGTTACAAAGCTGATACCACAAGTGACAAGCCACACACCTTTTGAATAACTTTCTAAAAAACGCACCCAGCGTAAATTTAATAAAATGCGGGCCAAAACAATGCAGGCCAAAAGCATTAACCCTAAAAACAAGTGCATATCTCCTTGTGAAATTAAAAATCCCACAATACCGATTAAAAGTAATTCTTTGCGTGTGAAGTAGCTAATTACAAACACCACGGCTGATAACACGGCAGCATACAACCAATCAGTGCCAAGCAAAGTGCGTACGATGATGTTTTCCATACCTAACATCGCAGTCAGTGAAAAGTGATAGCGTAACGGGCTAATAATAAATAATAAAAGAACTAAAATTAATAACCACGCAGCCATGGGCGAAAAACATAAACGCATTAAAGCTTCGCGGCGCTGTGATTTATCAAAGTCTAAAGTGACCAAAGCCTCATGTTGATTTTTTAAGACAGAAAAACTTTTAAGGGTTAATTTTAATTGTTCAAAGACCATAGATATCATAACGGATAATCTTTCCTTCAATGCTGCCCGCTGGTTTTTTAAATGATTCCGCACTCAATGGGCGTTTGACAACAAAACGTTTAAATAATTTCTTCTCAGTGGCCAGGTGAACAATTTGTGAAGCATCGTCATCAGTTCCCACTAGGTTTTTAAAAAAGACCATCTCTTGTTTTGGTAAAGCTGATTTCTTTTTCTCGGGAAACATCGGATCAAAATAGGCCACGTCAAAATCACCTGGATTTACTGATTCTAAAAATTTTAACGAATCTGAAAATATGATTTCAATTTCTGGCAATTGTTCAGAGGCAATTTTAAGAGCCATATAAATCAACGGATTACGCTCAACGGCTGTCACCTTAAAGCCTAATTGATGTAAAAACACCGCATCAACTCCAAGCCCCGCCGATAAATCCAACAACTTAAAACCTTTAGTTCCGCTTCCTAAAGCTTTAGCTAACGGCTCTTTATTCACAGAACTTTTTATTTTGTTGTAGTTAGTGTTATCACCTAAAAAATCGATTTTAAATTTACGGCCTTCAGGATCAAAAATCGTGGGAATAGCCCCATCAAATTGAACTTTGTAATTTTCTTCAGATTTAAAATTTTCTTGTAAAAAAGATTTCCAATGACCGTGTTTAGCTTCTAATTCCGGAGTGGTAAAAATAAATTCGACCATCTAGATAAACCAATCGTTTTTATTTCCTAAATACCAATAGAACTCGATCACAATAAGGGCACACATCAATAAGAAGTTTCTGTAGCCCACTTTTTTAAGGTCACCTAATTCAGAACCCACCGGCGACTGAATTTCGGCAATTTTCATAAATGTCGGAACCGACCAAAAAACTAAAACAATCGTCGTTAAGTACGACCAGAAAATGCTGGCGTAAAAATAGTGGTACGCAATCCAAAGACCGATAAAAGCAGCCCACCAGAAAATTAAAATCTTTTTAGCTTTATCAAAGCCTGCGTTCGTCATGGTGTTTTTAATACCGGCCTGCGAACTTGTTAGAATATGGCTGAAGTTATTTAAATGAACTAAAAACTGAATACCCCACGCCCATAAAATACCAAAAGCTAAACCTTCGGTATCAACGCCGGCACCAAGCGCCACCTGATAACCTGAAACCACACCCGGTCCAGCTAAGATAAAGAAAATCACTTCGCCCCAGTGTTGGTTTTTATAAGAATTTTTTGAAAGTAAACGTCCGGCGATAATTAACACCGCAGATACCGCAATTACCCGCGCCTCTTCAGGTTGACGCATCATTACCGGAAAAGACAGCAGCATCGCTATTAAAGTTAAAATCCAACTTACATTCGAAGCTTGGTTTGCGGTGATCCAACCTTCTTTAATGGGTTTAGCGTATCTTCCACGCGGTGGAATGTTCACTCGGTCATAACCAGAGATATGATCATTCACATCATTACGAATATTAAAAGCGGCAAATAAAAATAACATCGCGATACTTGCAATCACGCATGTAAACGGATCACGAAAGCGGTTATCAACAAAGTTTTTAGCCAGCACGTAGAATAGCGGAAGTAAAATCAGAAATAAATTTTGAAACTTAATCAGCGCAAAGAATGTGATTGCGGCCGATGGTCTTTTGATATCGCTTTTTTTAACGATTTCAAAAGTCACCGTTTCTTCCGGTGATTCTAAATTTAATGTTGTTAAAGGAAGTGCTCGTTCTGTCGACGAAAATTTACCCCAAAGATAATTTTGGAAATCTGAATCTTGTTTCTTCAGGGTAATAAACGAACTCACGATGATTTAGGCTTTCTACGCCAGTATAAAATCTCAGTTAATGGCTTTAATGATTTGATAAGTTCAGACGCAGACTGACCACTTACACCTGGTTTTTGAATTTTCTTTTCTAAATTCACAAGATGGTGGTCATAAAGCTGAATCATCTTTTCGTTCATGGCATCGAAGCTTTGAACAAAACCTTGGAAATCTTTTTCACCATTGGCAAAACACTGATAGTACTCTTCTAAGTTAGAAGACTTAACCATTTGATCGATTTGCGCGCGCGACATGCCACGAGAGACATACGCGCCAAATGAATTTAAGTAACCCGATTTAAGATCACCTAAGATCGCTTTACCTTCATCGTTACGAATATTGTAATCTAACAAATCATCGCTGCGTTGGAAAAGCTGGCCTAAGATTGTTCCCATTTCATCAAGGGTACGGTGCAACTCTTCATCGTTGTTATTAGCTGCGATAAAAGGCGCACGCAGACACCATTTGAAAAGTGAAGCGGTTTTTAAATTATGAATACGATCAAGTTGCTCTAGTGAAACAAAAAAGTCTCCCACAACTGAATCTTGTAACCATTCACCTTCTAAAAGATCAGAGATTGTTTCCGATGTGAATTGAACAAGTTTAATATTTCCAAAACCTGAAAGATTCACCATCACACGTGCCAGTAAATAATCCCCTGCTAAAACCGCATACTCAGGAGTATACTTTGTCCAAGCCGCTGGTTTGCCACGGCGTAATTGTGAGCGGTCGATTAAATCGTCATGTAAAAGTGAAGCATTGTGAATGAATTCGATCGTTTGGCAAAGAAGCTGTTGTGTTTCAGCTGATAACCCCAGCGGAGTGCTGACCATCTGCACAAGTTTTGACCTAAAGCCTTTGCCGCCAGCAAACAAATCGTCATAAAGCGAGTTCAATTTAGGTAAATAGGCTGGAAAGTCTTTTGGACTGAAAATTTTCAAATTCATATGTTCAAATGAACGGTATAGACATAGACTAGATTCATGTCAATAAAACGCCCCTTTTACGAAGATGGTTTGAAGTTTCAATGTCAGGGATCAGGCAACTGCTGCACTTCGCACGGTGAGTTCGGTTTCGTGTTTTTAACTCTGGAAGATCGTCGTCGATTTGCAAAACATCTGAACATTTCTACCGCAGCTTTTACCCGCCAGTACTGCGATATTAAAGATGGCGTTTGGCACCTTAAAGAAGACCCTAAAAACCCAGATTGCATGTTCCTAAAAAACAAGCGCTGCTCAACTTATGAAGCCCGTCCAACCCAATGCCGCACATGGCCTTTTTGGCCTGAAGTGATGAATCCAAAATCATGGAAAAAAGAAGTTGCTTCATTTTGCCCAGGAATAGGCAAAGGACGGCTGTGGACTAAAGAAGAAATTGAAACTATCGCCGCAGAAGATGCTGAGAACGCATCACGTTTCGGAACGTAAAAAGCGGATAACACTAACAACTTTTTGTCCCTGTAAAATCTGAACACACAAGGATTTTAAATCCCTCGTCCATAGGATGCCACGGCCGCTGGGCCATGGTCTTGATTACAAATCAAGATCTAAGAACAAACGTGCTACGAGCTAGATCACTAAATGCTTCGAATGACTATGATAATTGCTAGAACCATCATAACCAGTCTTAGGACTTCTTTAGAAATACTAAGTAAGCGCCGATACTTTAAGTAAGATACTTTTCGCATTGGCGACCTCCTCTCCGGATCCTCTAAATCCGAAAGCTGGATGTCAGATGCTACAAAAAAGCTGCTAGGCTATCC
>CAMLRE010000121.1 GCA_946482355.1 uncultured Bdellovibrio sp. | reverse complement strand
TTGCAGGGCTTTGGCTGTCAAAAAATCGCAGTACGTGCAGCGCCGAAAAAATATGAAATCTATAGCGAGTGCACAAAGCCTGCAAAAAAGCTTGCCGAGATGAATGAGGATTTGTCCAATAAAAATCGTTTAACGATTGTATTTTTAACTTCGAATTGGAAAGTGATCTTAGGCAATGCCGCAGGCATTAACCCCGAACGTATCTGTGAAGTCACCTTTAAAGACAATAAAGTTCAGTCGCTAGATTGTAAAGACACAGTCTTTAGCCCGCGCTTTACGGGTGTAGATATTAATTTGTATGAATTGAAAATTCGTAAATACCTTTTTAACCGTAATCAAGCTAACGAGTTGATGATCGAAGGCGGGCAGTATAAAGATCTGATTGAAAACAAAAAAATCAGTATGACTGTTCCGATGAGCGGAAAAATTTCGATTATTGAAAAAGAATTGAAAGTTAAAGACGATTTTGCAGATATGCAAAATAAGTTATTAGGCCTTGAGGAACAAAAGCAGGAAAAGAAAAATGAAGAAGAAAAAAGTGGTAAAGAAGAAAACATCACGCCGCACACCGCAGAGCCCGAGTACATCGATGCGGCCGGCTCGCAAACCAGCTCAGGCACAGTCACGACCGGCCAAGGTCAAATCGAAGAAGGCCAAGCCGAAAACCAAAACGGCGAACAAAGTCCACAAGACTACGGCCAAGGCCAAAACAACGGCGAAATCCCTCAGCAGCAAGCAGCGCCTGGCGAAGCCGAACCTAGCTCAGTCCCGACAACTCCGCCACCACAGCAGCCCTACGGACGGTGAAACCATGATCGGAAAGTCATTACCTAATTTAACAGTAGAATCATCTTCTGGAAAGTCGGTGAACCTTCAAGATTTAAAAGGGCATAAAACTGTTTTATACTTTTACCCGAAAGACAACACTCCTGGTTGTACAATTCAAGGTAATGAGTACAACGCTTTTTTAAATGATTTTAAAAAGCTAAATACTGTCATTTACGGTATTTCACGCGATAATTTAAAATCACACGATAAGTTCATTCAAAAATGCAATTTTAAATTTGAACTTTTAGCCGACACCGACGAAAAAATGTGTAAGTTCTTTGATGTAATCAAAGAAAAAAACATGTACGGAAAAATGGTTTTAGGTGTTGAAAGATCAACTTTCATCATCGATGAAAACGGAAAAATCGTAAGCGAAGACCGTAAAGTTAAAGCCGAAGGTAATGCCGCTCTTACATTAGAGAAACTAAAAAGTCTGTAAAACCATCAATATCTTCTTTTTGAGTGTCCCAGCTGGTCATCAGACGACACTCAAAAGTTTTCTCATCCCACACATAAAAGAAATACTGCTGCTTTAATTTTTTAACTAAAGACTGTGGAATTTCTGCAAAGACCGCATTACTTTGCACCGGGTAGTTGATTTTAACTTTTCCAGATAATTTTTCGTTAAAATACTGAGCCATATCGCAAGAGTGCTGCGCAATTTTTTTATAAAGGTCATTATTAAAAAACGCCAGAAACTGAGCTGCAATAAAACGAGTTTTTGAAGGTAATTGCGCTGCTTGTTTGCGGATGTATTTAAAATCTTTTCCTAAAGCAGGATTTAAGACCACAACGGCTTCGCCAAACATCAAGCCATTTTTGGTTCCACCAAAAGATAAAACATCAACGCCAAGATCAGCGGTCATTTGGCTCATGCTGCAACTTAATTTATAAACCGCATTTACAAAACGGGCGCCATCCATATGAACTAAAAGGTTTTTGCTTTTCGCCCAAGTAGTTAAGGTTTTAATTTCTTCTAATGAATATAAAGTGCCAACTTCAGTCGGTTGAGTCAGGCTAATCACGCGCGGTTGTGTGTAGTGTTGATCACCTAAGCGGATATAATGTTTTTCTAATTCAGGAACTGTTAATTTGCCATTTACAGATTTAACGGCAATTAATTTTCCGGCAAAAAATTCTGGCGCCGCACACTCGTCTTGGTTCATGTGACTTATATCGGTCACAAAACAAGATTCAAAACTTTTCATCATGGTTTTTAAAGATAAAACATTCGCAGCCGTGCCATTAAAAACAAAAAAAGCGTCTGCTGATTTTCCGAAGTGAGTTTTAAAAAGTTCTTGGCATTTTTCAGTCAGCTCATCGGTTCCGTAACTTGGGGCATGGCCAATATTAGCTTCAGTTAAAGCCTGTAAAATTTCAGGATGCACGCCTGAATGATTATCACTTCCAAATCCGCGCATAGCTTAAGAAACTCCTTAAGAATTAAAAATATAGTGATGAATAAGTAAAGCCGCTGTTTTTGAAGTTTGATAATCGCGATCAAGTGGCGGAGAGACTTCGTAAACGCCAAAGCCACGCACTTTACATTTTGTGTAAAGCTGACTTAGAAAACGTAAGCAATCATCAATCTTAAGCCCTGTGGCCCACGCCTGGCTGCAACCGCCGGCTTCCGCAGCTGTCAGCGCATCAATATCAAAACTTACGAATACGGGCTGATCAGGCTCTAAATCTTTAAGAGCTGTCTGAGTCCAAACAGCACCCCAACCAGAATTGTTTAAGGTGTCTAAATCTACGATTTGAATATCGCGCTCTTTCGCCCAGCGAATATGGTGAGCCGAATTACATTGGTTTTGAATACCGATTTCAATGAGCTGAAAGCGATTTTGGTGTTCTTCGTATAAACGGTAAAAAGGTGTTCCGCTGTTGGGTCCATTTTTTGGAGGACGCACATCCATATGAGCATCAAAATTAATAACGATTGGTTTTTTCTTATGTGTGCTTTGGTAGCGGTCGACAAAGGCTGCGCTATCAGCAAAACCGTAATCATGGCCTCCACCAAGGCAGATCACTTTAGCGTCCTTCATAAGACATTTAACTAAATGCTTACGGGCCATATCGTGGCGAACAGCGATGTCTCCGGTTGTCAGAGCCAAATCGCCGTAATCGTGAATGTTGCTTTTAACAATGGCCTTTTTATAAGAAGGCGTCATTTTATAAAGAAACTGACGAATTGTTTTTGGCGCTAAAGCTGCGCCTGTGCGACCGCCATTTAATTTAATGCCGTCATCGTCAGGGTAACCAAAGATAACAAATTCGTTAGCTTTAAGGTCATCAAATTTAATAGGGTGGGCTAAATCGCCAAGGCGAATATCTTCAGGATCGTTTTTAGTAAAAAATATGTCTTGTGATACAGGTAGAAACAAAAGCTTATCTCCTAAGAACTATTGTTCCTAGGGTAGCGTCAGTTTGGTTATCAAACAACTCTATTTCAAGATGATCTTTTTCGATGATGCTAAGCTCGCCGAAAAATTCGCTGTTTGAGTTAGAAATTAACATCGTCCAAGCACCCACATCCGGGTTGATGAAGTAGTTATATTTACCGTATTTATCCGGGTTAACATCGCGCTCGCATTGGCCTTCGTTGTTCGGGGCAAAAACGTATAAACGGGTAAATGACGTAAATTCGTAACACATATCAGTTTCGCTGCGCCAAACACCGATAAGGTTTTCTAAGCCGACGTAATCAACTGAAGTCACATAAATAAGGCTTGAAGCAATTGAGCTAAAGTTAGCCGTAACGGATGCAAAATCACCGTTGTTTAAACGTTTGATTTGTTGTTCAGAAACTTCATTAGTGAAGTCTAATGTGTAGGCAATTTGATTCTTAGTGACCAAAAGGTACGTGTTGTCGATTTTCTTGATGCGGCCCTTAATCGTTTCATCAGCGTGAGCTGTGCTCGAAAAAGCGAAGCAAAACACCAGGTTTGTCAGCAGTACTACAAGTTTAAATGCAGGTTTGATTCTTCGCATACAAGTCAAAAAACACGCCGTGAAATTGAAGTCATTAAAAAACTGTTCAGAAAAATATTATGCTTGGCGTTAAGAATGCGTTATTGATCATTTTTTATAAATTTTTCACAATAAAAAACAAGGAATAGTTAACGTGATTAAAATTGCGTCTAACTCACATAAGTCGAGCCGAAGGCTCGCGTAAGATAGGTAGTTATGTTTTTCTATGAAACGACAGTGCAAGAAACTCATCTCGATGTTTTTGGTCACATGAATAATGCTCGTTATTTAGAGCTTTTTGAACAGGCCCGCTGGGATATCATCACACAAAATGGATTTGGTTTAGCCAAGATCAAAGAAACAGGCCAGGGCCCAGTTATTTTAGAAGCGCATTTGCGTTTTGTAAAAGAGCTTTACGCCCGCACCAAAATTAAAATTTCAGTAGAGTGCACCGAGTACAACGGCAAAGTTGGAAAATTAAAACAAGAGATGATTAACGATAAAGGCGAAGTGTGTGCTGAGCTGATTGTTGTTTTTGCGTTGTTTGATTTAAAAGCCCGAAAAATTATTACAGCCACTGATGAGTGGAAGCACGCGGTCGGTATTAAGTAAGCTGATCAAGTGTCCAGCGCGCAAGCTCGGCTAGTTTTGCATCTTGCACGTACGGTTCAATTAAAGGTTTAAGGTTTGTCATGCGGCGGTTAGCGATAACTACCATGGCGTTGCGTTTTAGGCCAAATCCGCCAGAACGTAACATGGGTTTCCCGTAAAACATTTTCTGAATTTTTTTATTCGAAGATTCTAAAATCGTACGAAAGAAATTTTCTAACTCTTGTTCTTTTTCTTGCGAAAGTGTTGTCACAAGCTGTTGTGATTTTTTACTGTCATCAGGCAAAAGCACATTTAATCTTTTTTGATTCCACGGGCAGACCGTTTGGCACATGTCACAGCCAAAAAACCAATCGCCGATTTTAGCGCGTAATTCAACCGGCGCTACAGTTTTAGATTCAATTGTTAAATACGAAATACATTTATTGGCGTTAAGTTGTTTATCGCCAGAAAGGGCACCCGTGGGGCAGATATCAATGCATTTTGTGCAGTTCTTGCAAAGATCTTCATGAAGCGGAAGCTTTTCAGTCACTTCAAGCGAAGTTAAAATTTCAGCTAAGAAAAATAAACTGCCTTTTTGTGAATGAATAATACACGTGTTTTTGCCAAACCAGCCAAGGCCTGCTTGGTACGCCAGATCGCGCTCTAACACCGGGCCAGAATCCACGTATTGAAGAAAATGTTCGTTCGGGTATTTTTCTTTTAGATAAACAATCGCCGCCGTTAATTTTTCTTTAAGCCAGAAATGATAATCTTCGTTCTGCGCATAAAGCGCTGCACGCGCTGGAACTTTTGTTTCGTAGGGGCGAATAGCCGGAAAATAATGAAAGCCCACGGTAATTGCAGAACGTAAGCTTTCGTGAAGAATTGTCGGATCTTCTTTTGTTGGCAGGTGAGTTTCAAGATAGTTCATATCGCCATGCTGACCGCCGGCGATCCAGTTTTTGTAAAACTCAATGGTCATGGGCTTAGTCAATGCTGTTGCGCTGACTAAATCAAAATTTTGCTCAAGCTTAATAGCTTTAAGATGCGCTTTAAATTCTGTGTCGCGCATAAGATCCAACGGATCTTTGAATAAATTTTTTATTGAGGTTGGCCCTGAAACCATGAATGATAGTGTATATGAGTCACTCTGTTTATGAAATCGATTTTACCAATCAGCTGAATTTGTTAGAGTCAGCGAGTTTTATTTACAAGATTGCTCATCGTTTAGCTGAGAAAAAGCGTGCCTGCTGGGTCGCTGGCGGGGCAGTTCGTGATTTTTGGTTAGGGCGCACACCTAAAGATATTGACTTGGTTACAGACGCCGAAGACGCCGAAATCCTAGAACTCTTTCCTAAAGCGGTTTTAGTTGGGCAGAAGTTCGGTGTTTATAAGCTGCCTTTTCATTTTGAGGGCCGAAACATAATAATTGATTTAACAGTGTTTCGTGACGAAGACGACTATGTTGACGGCCGAAGACCGCAGACAATTAAGCGCGCAACACCGCTGGAAGATGCGAACCGCCGCGATTTTACGATTAACGCTTTATTTTATGATTTAGAAAATTTTGAAGTCATTGATTTTGTGGGCGGTGTTGAAGATCTGCAAAACAAAGTGCTTAAATGTGTGGGCGATGCACATCGTAGGTTTAACGAAGATCATTTACGTCTTTTAAGACTTGCGCGTTTTAAAGCGCAGTTTGGCTTTTCGGTGCCCGAGGCCGATTTGCAGGCGGCCCTAAATCTTTCAGATTTAATCCGTACCGTTAGCGGCGAGCGCGTTTACGAAGAAGTTTTAAAAATCGTTAATAGCCATAACGAAGTTGAATTTTGGTCGCAAGCTTTAACCCAGAAACTTTGGTTTTCACTGGGGGCTGAAATTAATTCTGATCAGTCGGTAAAGCTTCCTTTATTGAAGCAGACCGCGTTTTCAGCGAATCAGCAGCTGGTGATGAATGTTGTAGTTCTTTGGAAATACGCCCCAGAAGCGGCTGAATTTTTAAAAGCCCGTCTTAAATGTTCAAAAGAAGAAGTGTTGTTAGCTAGAAAGGCGATCGATTATCACTTAGAGCTTAGCAAAGAAAAAACCGCACTGGATATGGCGTTAGCGGTTGATTCAGAACGTGAGCGCGATATGGTTTTAAGTATTTTAGAGTTTTTTGCGCTAAGCGGGGATTGTCTTCAGACTTATTTAGCTGATGTAAAACAGTACTTACAAACACATCCAAAACCGTTATTAACAGGTGGGGATTTAGTCGGAAAATGCGAGCCGGCAAAGACTTCAACGCTATTACAGCTTGTACGCCGCCTGCAGTTTGAAAAAAAAATC
>CAMLRE010000120.1 GCA_946482355.1 uncultured Bdellovibrio sp. | reverse complement strand
TGATTATCTTAGATGTGATGTTGCCTGATCAAAACGGTATGGATACAGCCCGCCATATTCGCCGCGATGGATTTCAAGGTCCGATTCTCATGTTAACCGCGCTTGCGACGACAAAAGATAAGGTGCATGGCCTTGATGCCGGAGCTGATGACTACTTAACTAAACCTTTTGCATTTGACGAATTATTAGCCCGCGTACGCGCCCTGCTTCGCCGTAATTCTTCAGGTACGAGCGTGAATTCAGTTTTAAAATATTCTGATCTTGAATTAGACCTTATTCACCGCCGCGTTTTACGCGAAGGTAAAGAGATCAGCCTTACCGCTAAAGAATTTTCACTTTTAGAATACTTTATGCGAAATCCAGAGCGCCCCTTAGGCCGCGTCTCAATTGCTGAACATGTTTGGGATATTCATTTTGATTCTGAAAGTAATGTGATTGACGTGTATATCAACTTACTTCGTAAAAAAGTCGACGCTGGATTTTCTAAAAAACTAATCCAAACTGTCGTTGGCGTTGGGTACGTTTTAAAAGATAGCCATGAGAAGGCTTAGTCTACGAGTTCGTTTAACAGCGCTTTTTGTTGTGATCTACGGATCAACTACGATTCTATTTTCATTATTTGCCTACTATAAATTAAATGAATCATTACTGCATGATTTTGATAATGCCCTTTACAACTACTCCATCGATATTTCGCAAACGATTGAATACGGCCCTTCGCTTGACTTAAACCTTCCGCAACTTGTGATGGAAGAAGGAAAAATCTTTCCGTTCCCGTCAGGAACGGCACTTATTTTAGTGCGCCATATTTCTGGTGAAATTTTAAGTCGTAGCGGAAATTTTGGTTTATTTCTTCCACCGTTTCAAAGTGAAGTCACAAAGATATTAAAAGGCGCTGATTCAGCTTACGTTACTATTGATGATACCGATGTGATTCCTGAAGCCGAAGCCAACACTTACCGGGTTATTACGTTTCCGCTAGATAGCGAAACGAATCCGACATTGTTTTTACAAATTGCAGCTCCGCGCGTGACCTTAGAAACACAAACACGCCAGTTAAAAAATATTCTGCGCTTTGGTTTACCGGCTGTTCTTGCAGTAGCTATTTTAGCGGGATTATTCTTTGCTTCGCGCGCCCTTCGCCCGGTGCAAGAAATGATTCAATTTACTAACCGCTTACGCGCAGAAGATCTTCACGAACGTATTCCTCTTCCTGGCACGCGCGATGAAATCCGAAAATTAGCTGAAACACTTAATGAAATGTTAGAACGTATTGAAAAAGCGTTTACTTCACAGGAGCGCTTTGTTGCCGATGCGTCTCATCAGTTATTAACGCCACTGACGATTTTAAAAGGTGAAATTGAAACGAACGCCCGTTCAACACAAGATGAAACTCAGCAGAAGGTTTATAAAAGTTTACTGCAAGAAGTAGATAATCTTTCACGTATCGTAAAAGATATGCTGTTATTAGCCCGCATTGATGCCGGCGAAAGTGCACTTCAGTTTTCAGAGATCTATTTAGATGAAATTCTAATTGATGTGATTTCACGTCTTCAGCGCTTAGCAAAAACCAAAAACATTCAGATTTCTTTTGATTTGTTAAACCAAGAACAACGTGCCCCGATTTTAGGTGACGCTGATTTACTGACAAATCTGATTATGAATCTGATTGAAAATTCGATTAAATATTCACCTGAAGGCCAGTCTATTTTGGTTAAACTTGATTGGGAAAAATCAGCGAATAAACTGACTGTTGAAGATTTTGGCCAAGGTATTCCCGAATCACTTAAACCACAAGTCTTTAACCGTTTTAGCCGTGCTGATACTTCAAGTAACACCAAAGGTTTCGGTTTAGGATTAGCGATCGCGCAAAAAATTGCTCACCTTCACAAAACCGAAATTCAATTTATTGAAAAACCAGCCCCCGGCACCCTCGTCGAATTAAAATTCCAAAACAAAGCATAGGTAGGCCGTACCTAAAAAGCGCCTAATAGTAAGAAGAAGCCGATTGTTACGGCTGTGGGAAGAAGGGCTGCTTTTAAAAGTTTTAAAGCGTTTAAACTTTTTTGTGGGAATCTTTCAGATAAAATTGAAAAGCCTGCTGGGTTTGGAGCGTTAGCTAAGATCGTTAATCCGCCACCCGTAATAGCACCTGAAACCATGGCCCATTTAGAAGCTTCGGTTAATCCTTCAACTTGTGAACCTAGGTAAGTTAAGGCGGCATTATCAGTGATTGCCGTTAAACCTGTCGCCACGAAGTACAATGTTTTATCAGTCATGGCTTGTAAGATCGGTGTTAACCACCATTTTTGTAACGAACCAAAAACAATTAACCCGGCTAAGAAAAAAGCGACCAAGAAAGCTTCTTTAAATTTAAGACCGTCTTGGTATTTTTTTGTCACTGTCGTTAGACCAATAAAAATTAAAAATAAGCCCATGAACACTTTATCATGATGAGCTGTTAACACGATTAAAACTAAAAACAACAAGTGGGCGATTGTTACCCATAAAGGCATCGGATAGTTTTCTGGTTCTAATTTTTTAACTTGTTTTTTGATTCTATCTTTAAAAAATAAACAGAATAAAAAAGCATTCACTAATGTGGCACAAATCACCGCTTCACCGATTTGCACGAACACATCTTTTAATCCCCAACCGAATTTATGGGCCACGATTAAAATCGGTGGAGCTGCGAAATGAGTTAATCCCCCACCAACAGAAATATTTACGAATAATAAAGCTAAAGTGCCGTAAAGAAGTTTTTCATCAACGCCATCAAGCATGCGGTAAAGAAGTAAAGCTAAAATTGTGATTGCCGCAGGCTCTGTGATAAACGAACCAAGTAATGGCCCCACACCTAATACCACAAACATTTGAATCAGCTTTTCATCAATGGGAATAATGCGGCTTAAAACTTTAACCACACCTAATAAAAAAGTGCGCGCCACAGTCACCACCGGGCGAGTTGAAGCTAAAATCATGATACAAAATACAAACAATGGTTCAGTCATTTGTAACGACTGCTGGTATTCCATCATTGGTGTTACGCCATAAAAAATCGCCCACACCGATAAAAAGATAAAAGCCCAAAAGCCAAAGACCACTTCAACTTCAGCCAATAAATGAAAGAACGCTTCACAGCTTGATCCTTCAGAAAACTTTTTTGAAATTTTAGCAAAGACCGGTGTTAGAAAGCTGTGAAGCAATGCCACAGCTAAAAACACCGTTGATAGAACTTCTATTGACATAGGTTCTTGTTAGCTTCCATGTATTTGCGGTTCGCTTGAATTTCAGCGGCAGATACTGTCATGTCTTCAGTTGAACAGTGATTTTCGATTAACTGATTTTCAATCGCTGTCACTTCACGCGGAGTTAATTTTAACTCCCAAATAAATTTGATTTCTAACCAATGACGTAAGTATTCACAAACAAATGCTTTATTTGGCGGAGTCCATTCAAGCGGAGACTTATCGCTTTTGCGCATGTTCTCAGGGCCGTTTACAGCTAATAAGTGAAAATCATTACCCAAGAAGTTGGCGTACAAACAGCGTTTAGCATTTGTCCAGGCGTGCGCGCCTGTCATGTAAGCGTTTTTTAAAGCCACGACGTGATCAATTTGAATATCGTCAGCATCGTTATAGTTTTTATTTGTGTACGGATCGTACCAATCGCCACCCGTTACCGTGCAGCTATCGTTAACTTTAACCGCCACTTTTGAATCGCGTTGCAAAACAACACCGCGGGTATTTAAGCATAAGTTTTTAACAGGTCTGATCCATTCGCCGAATTGGCTATCGCGATCGTAATCTTTGGCCGGTAACGGAAAAGTTGCATTTACTTTGGTAAAATCAGCTAAATTAATTGTTTCGCCAGTGGCCTGAGTAAAAGTAAAATAATAAGAGTATTTAAAAGTTTCTGAAGTGGCTTGTTGGGTAAGCTCTTGATACGCCGTTGTCGTCGCAATAGAAGCATTCAGCGCGTACGACTGCACCGCAAACAGCATCATGCCTGTAATAAAAAGATTCCTGATCATCATCCTTCAACCCCTTCCTTGAAGTTTGAATTCAACTTGGCTACATTTCATTAAATTAAGAGAGAGATTTCAACCAGAAAATGAAAGATTCATTCAAACCCCTATTCTGCGCGCCGTCTTTTTACTCACATTATCAAGATTCGTTTAGGATCATTGATGAGACGTTAGTAAAACTGCACTGGGATAAGACATCAGAGGTCATGCTTTGGGCAGCGCTTCTGTGTTTGTTACGTCGTCCGAAAGATTGGTTTGGCGGAATCTGTTCCACATTGCCTCATAGCAGTGCAGACACAATTCCCCACTTATTACCCTCTGAATTAACACAGAAATTAAATATCGATTGGCCAAAAAAATTACCGACAGATATTTCGTTTTCTGAGTTTTTACGAACGGTAAAAATCAAACCGCTGCCTGAAGTTTTACAGCGCGCGATGTATTTTATTTTTACAAAAAAATACCCGATCACGGTACTTGCATACGAACCATCACCATCCGAGCTTTTGCAGATCCAGTGCGAAGGACGAAGAATTATTACTTTTAAGAATGATTATCAAAATTGGCCAACGCAGCTTTTCGGAAAACGTGACCCTTTAAGCTTTTGGCTTCATGACTGTGTTCATGCTGAACACTACTTTTCACAGCCCGAACACTTTGTAAGCCAACTTGGGTTTTATAAATTCGTGGCCGGAGCGCACGCGGCTCAGTGTTGGCCAGAAATTTCGAAAAATCCTGAGTTTGAGGGTGATTTTTCTTACCTGATTTCGGATATGAACTCGCACCCGATCCATCTTTTTAAGACTTTAAAGGCGATTACCGACATCCATTTTAAAGCTGAATCTATGGGCATCTGGGACAAGGTCATAAACACATCGTCGGGGTCAACCGAAGAGTTGAATGCTTTGCGTAAACTCAATACCACCTATTTTGTCGATAACGATTGCGACGCTCTGCTGCAATTCACAAAACGTCTGGGAGCACAGAGCTATTCTACTTAGACCTAGGTTAGCATCAGCCCCTTTGGTATACTCTTAAGTGTGTCGATTTGGACACAAAAATAAGAGAAAGGAGGCAAAATGGAAATGAACAACACGAAAACTTCGAACACTAAAACTGAAACTTCGAATACAGCAAATACGACTTCTGCAAACCACTCGGCGCCTCAACAGGCCAAGCCGTTCAATCTTAAAAAACGCAAACGTAAAGCCCCTGCTGGCTGGTAGCACTAACTTCGGTTAGATGCTTCCGCCGCGGCTCGCGGCGTGATAGCGTTCCCTTCATGAAATTATATTACGCAAATCTTTCTCCCTACACCCGCAAAGTGATGGCCACAGCTATTATCACAGGGTTAACCGACAAAATTGAAACCATTGATCTCATGACCGACGGAAAGTTTACGCCCACGCCTGAACTTAAAAAGGCCAACCCGTTAGCCAAAATTCCGGCTCTGTTATTAGAAAACGGCGAAACCGTGGTCGATTCTCCGGTGATTTGCGAATATTTAAACACGAAATCTGTAAAGGGTTCGATTTACCCGAAAGACGAACAAGCATACTTCTTTCAGCGTAAGCTTGAGGCTTTGGCCGATGGCTGCACCGATGCGACTTTGCTTCGCCGTTATGAATCGGTTCGCCCTGCTCACCTTCAAAGTGCCGAATGGGATGCCAAACAAAAAGAGAAAATGACTTTATCGTTTCAGTATTTTGATTCGGTCGCTTCAAAGCTTGGAACGTCAGAATTCTTTATTGGCGAGATCAGCATTGTGGCGATGATTGATTACGCTGACATCCGCTTTCCGCAGGAAAACTGGCTATCAACAGCACCTAATTTGAAAAAATGGTATGACCAGGTTAGCAAATTACCGCTGTTTACCCAAACAGCGCCTAAAAAATAGGTTTTTCTTCGGGTGCCAGGCCTTTTTTAAACGAGCTGTTTGACAAGGGTTAAGTTCGCCTTTAAAACAAATGTTCACTTTTAATATCTTTGACGGTGGTGGGGTAGCTCAGCTGGTTAGAGCAACGGAATCATAATCCGTAGGTCGGCGGTTCAAGTCCGCCTCTCACTACCAATTTTTTCAAAGATAATTTACTTTTGTTTTTAAAATTATTGTTCTTCGGTTGCGACTGAAGAAAGTTTCGACGGAAATGAGCCTCTGGGCGAAATATTAAACCTGCTGAAAAGCAGGTTTTTTACTTTCAAAGTAATGAGTCAGCAGTTCATAATCTTAAAAGTATGGAAACCGTAATCTTTGCGTGCATTCATAATGCTGGTCGTTCACAAATGGCTGCTGCATTTTTTAATAAATATGCTGACGCTTCAAAAGTTCGTGCTATATCGGCCGGTACTCAACCCGCCCCACAAGTTCACCCGGAAGTTAAAACGGTGATGAATGAAATTGAAATCTCATTAGCCGATGCCAAACCAAAACTTTTAACTGCGGAACTTGCCAAAGATGCGAAATATTTAATTAGCATGGGATGTAAAGAAAATTGCCCGTATATTCCAGGATTACAAATTCTTGATTGGCCCTTTCAAGATCCGAAAGGCCAATCTTTAGAAAATGTTCGCATAACTCGTGATAAGATCAAAGATCAAGTTCTGACTTTTTTAGAACAAAATCACTGGCTAAAATAACTATTATTTCTTCATAACCGCTGGATCATGACGAATATATTTATCGTTAATGTATTTCATCATAAACACAGTCACAGTTACCGTTGCGACTAACACATAACCAAGAATATCAAAGTGTTCTAAAAAGCCATCTGGCTTTTTCACAACGATATAACCTGCAATCACTGCCGCGATACCGCCCGAAATTTGTT
>CAMLRE010000119.1 GCA_946482355.1 uncultured Bdellovibrio sp. | reverse complement strand
TGATAATGCTGGTGGTATCTCTGAAATGTCTGGCTTGCCATCAAACGTTCGTGAAATCACTGACGAATTAGATGCAGTAGGTAATACGACTGCAGCTATCGGTAAAGGTTTCGCTATCGGTTCAGCTATCTTAACAGTTGTGGCGTTATTCTCTGCTTTCAATATGGAAGTAAATCACGTTCGTGAAACTGCTGGTTTAGCAAAAATGCAATTAGACTTAACGTCTTCTGGCGTATTAATCGGTATCTTATTAGGTTCAATCCTTCCATTCTTAGTTGGTTCTACAACTATGACAGCGGTAGGTCGCGCAGCAGGTAAAATCGTTGTTGAGATCGCTCGTCAGTTCAAAGAAATTCCAGGTTTACGTGAAGGTAAAGCTGAACCACAACCGGCTAAAATCGTAGATATCGCTACATCTGCAGCGTTATACGAAATGATTTTACCAGGTATGATCGCAGTTGTTGCGCCGGTACTTTGCGGTTTCATCTTAGGCCCTCAAGCCTTAGCTGGTTTATTAGCTGGTGGTATGGCTGTAGGTGCTGCGATGTCATTATTCATGGCTAACGCGGGTGGCGCTTGGGATAACGCTAAGAAATTTATCGAAAAAGGTGGTCTACCAGGTCACAAAAAAGGTTCTGACGCTCACAAAGCGGCGGTTATCGGTGACACTGTTGGTGACCCGTTCAAAGATACATCTGGTCCTGGTATCGCAATCTTAATTAAAGTTATGTCGGTTGTATCGTTATTAATCGCTCAATTGATCGCTTTAAAATAATCTGCGATTTCAAAATCAAATGATGAAAAAAGAGAAGCTTTGGGCTTCTCTTTTTTTTTGCTCGGGAGTTCAGGCAACAATGTTGTCTCAAAGCAAGAGCGTGTGAAATTGACTCCTGCTTTCAGCCCACAATGTGGACTGAAATACAGAGTGAGTTAAAACGGTAAATACTTAGATTTGAAAATTGCTCGTACTTTCGGTTTACAGTGTAAACCGAAAACAGGAGCGAGCCTGACACTTTTTAATAGCGTTGAATTAAATGATAGCCAAAACGGGTGCGCACGATACCTGAAGTTTGGCCGGGTTTTAACATTTCTAAGGCTTCCATAAAATCTGAATCGACATTCTTTTTGCCTTTTAAATTACCTAGATCTCCGCCTTGGGGCGCTGAGGGACATTGGCTGTATTTACGAGCCAGTTCTTCAAAGCTTTTACCATTTTTAAGGTGTCTTAAAACGTCTTCTGCCGTGATGCGGTCGGGCACTAATATATGGCGTGCATTGAGTGATTGAGATTCTTTATCAGAAGCTGACATTTGTTTATGATATTGCATAATAGTCTTATCTAGAAGTTATTTTATTTAAGGAGGCCTTGTATGGCTAAAAAACAAATCGAGATTGGTATTTCAAATAAAGAACGTAAACAAATCACTGACGGTCTTTCGGCACTTTTAGCTGATAGCTACATGCTTTACATTAAAACTCATAACTTTCACTGGAACGTAGAAGGCCCAATGTTTAACACGCTTCACACGATGTTTATGGACCAATACACTGAACTTTGGAACGCGCTAGATACTTTAGCTGAACGTATCCGTGCTTTAGGTGAATACGCTCCAGGTTCGTATAAACAATTTGCGGCTTTAACTTCAATCGAAGAATCTGACAAGGTGCCAAAAGCTGAAAAAATGATCCAAGAACTTATCAAAGGTCATGAAACGGTGATCCAAACAGCGCGTAAACTTTTACCGATTTGTGATGAAGCCCATGACGATGTAACGGCTGGGGTCCTGACTGATCGTTTAGAGATTCACGAAAAGACTTCATGGATGCTAAGATCATTATTAGCCAAGTAGGTTGATAGCGTAGCTTTTCAAACTAACCAGCACTTTTGCAAAAAGGGAATTTTGTAAAAACACTTCTCTTATCTCCCGTAAGCAGGATGCTTTTAAGTGGATGACGTAAAACAGATTACCGGAAAACTTTGGTTTAGCTATGTGGAAGCCCTATTAACAAGTCTTGTTGTGGGGTTTGCCGAAACTTATTTCGCAGCATTTTCTTTGCAGCAGGGAAATTCTCCGCTGCAATCCGGATTGTTAGTCAGTCTTCCGTTGATCTTTGCTGCTATCTTGCAGTTTGCACTTCAAACAAAACTTAAAAATGTGGGGCTTTCGTATTTCGTAAGCCGCGCTTTAATGATTCAATCGTTAGCTTTGTTAGGTTTGGGGTGTTTGTCTTTAATCAAAACTGACTGGTCGTTTTTTTATCTTATGTTTTTCTATTCAATTTACTGGCTTGGGCATTTCAGTATTCAGCCGGCCTGGAATCGCTGGATTTCAGATATTATCCCGTTAGACGAAGGACAAAATTATTTCTCACTGCGCACGCGTCTTTCGCAAATTGGAATTATCGCAGGCTTATTCGGTGGTGGAGCTATGCTTCACATGGATATGTTAGGTGTACCTGAGAATTATTTATTCTTCTGGTTATTTGCCGGTTGTTTTGCTTTAAAAATTTTAATCGTGCAGCTATTCAGAAAACATCCACCGCATAACAGACCACTTTTTTTGGATAAAAATCATTTTAAAAATTTATTCACGCAGAATATAGAATTTTTTAAACGTTACGCCACTTTTAATACCGCCTTATTTATTTCAGCTCCGTTTGTGGCGGCGTACTTATTGTCAGTTCGTAATGTCGGCTATTTTAATTTTATGTTGATCACAGGATCACTTTTCGTTGGAAAGGTTGTGACGACATATTATTTAAAGCACGCCAAAAAACAATTTGATCCACATCAGATGTTGGTGGTCGGTGGGTTGGTGGCAGGTCCATTACCTATGCTATGGCCTATCTGCCAAAGTGTGCCTTCGATGATGATCTTACAACTTGTTTCAGGTATGGGCTGGGCTAGTTGGGAGATGGGGTTATCGTTATATTTTTTCTCGCGTATTCAGGGAGAGAAAAAAATCGAACTTGTAAGCCTTTATAATTATATCGGTGTCTTTACCCAGGTGATCGGAACTATCTTAGGAGCCTTGGTTTTTAGCCATCTTTTAGGAAAGAATTTTGACATTCTTTTTGTTGTAGCCGGTATTATCCGTTTTATAGCGGTTTTAGGCTTAAGAAAACCTCGTTTAGTTTCGTAAAAGGTAGGCTGGCCGCCCGCGGCCGTACCTTTTTGGAAAGCGTCGCAGCATCGTCTAAAGTTTAGCTATTTGGGTAGATATTTTACCTCGATCATTTCGCTATTTCGGTTTTAACTCTGATCGGGTAAAACTACGTTTTATGAAATGGTCAAAGGTTTTACCAACGATTATTGCGATCCAAGTGTTAGCTATGGGGTTAGCTTTCGCTAAGGTAAAGCCGACGATTTCAGGTCTATCTTCTGGCGCCATGATGACGGCGCAATTTCAGTTAGCTTTTCCAGAATTAATTTCTGGGGCGGGTATCGTTGCCGGGGGAATCCCTGGCTGCGCGGTGGGGAACCCGTTTTTAGCTACTGAAATTTGTCTTAAAAATCCTGGCGTATTAGTTGCGGCCAATTACATCCAGCAAGCACGTATTGAAAATTTCTACGGCCAAATCGGTGATCTAGAATTACTTAAAAATCATAAAACATTTGTGTTTTCATCACCAAAAGATACGGTTGTGAATTACCCGATGGGAAATAAACTTAACGAGTTTTATTCTGCATTTGTTCCAGCTGAGAAATATATGATGGTGAACACGGTGATGTCAGAACATGCGATGCCGACGGATTCACAAGGCGCAAGTTGTGAAACAAAAGCAGCTCCTTTTATTAATAACTGTGGTTATGATACCGCAGGTGAAATGTTTAAGTTTTTCTACGGCGAATTAAAAGCAAAAGTAAAAGCCAAGGCTAAAAATTTACGCGCGTTTAATCAGTTAGCTTTCGCAAGCCCTGCGTTTATAGCTGAACAGGGTTATGTCTATACTCCGGATCGCTGTCAAAAAAATAAATCTTCATGCCGTGTGCATATGGCCCTGCACGGATGCCTGCAAAGTTATGAAGAAGGCGATAACTCGTTTGCTCGTATGAGTGGTTATAACGAGTGGGCTGAAAGTAATAACATTATCGTCGTTTATCCATCGACTAAAAAAACAACGTATAATCCAAACGGGTGTTGGGATTGGTGGGGATACACCGGTGTGAATTATCGCTACCGTAGTGCCACTCAAATTACGTTTTTAAAAAATCTATTGGAAAGTTTTAACAAATAATCTGTGAACAGCTTTGTCTTGGTATTGGTCTTCAGCCGAAGCTAAATCTTCATCGCTATAGCCTGTGCGAATTCCTAAAATAGCGACGGTGTCATCTTGAACGATAAAATCAATTCTCCACGTTCGGTACGCTAAGATCCAGTAAGACTGGTTAAATTCAACACGTTTTTTCTTATCATTTGTCGGATCATATTCTAACTGACGATAGATAAAGGATTTAATCTGTTCTAGATCAGAATTTTGATTTTCTAAATACTCTAACTGTTCAGAAGCTAACGGTGAAAAGGTAATACTCATTTTTGGAGTTACACTGGATTCAAGCCATTCGATATGAGCATCTTCGGCCACATCTGATTCAGGGTGAAAGGGTTTAATATCTAAGATCGGCGTGCCATCTAAAATATCATTGGGCCCGATATAAATATTTAAACCTTCAACTTTTTCTAATTTCACAAGTGACATGCCAATCGGATTTGGACGATACGGCGCCCGCGTAGCAAACACACCGATTTTTCTATTTGAACGGGGTGTTTGAACCAAAGGCTTCCAGTTTTCGTTTTTATGAAAAGCGTAAATAATCCAAAGATGTGAACAGCCACCAAGATCAGTTAGTGCTTGTTCAAAGTTGTGTCCGCTATTTAAGGTGATAACGGCTTCTTGCGACAAACCATCCGGTTGGCGTGAAGCTTGGTAAGGTTCGACCTGATCTGATTTTAAAACTCCAATAGGGTTAAAAGTAATTGGAGTCATGGGGTGATTACACTTTAACTTGTTGTTCGTTAAATTGTTTACGCCATTCGTAACCAGCAATAGCTGCGGCAACGCCTGCGTTTAACGAATTTTTAATTCCAAACGTTGGAATACGGCGAACTTCAGTTGCGATTTCTAATTGATCTTTATCTAAACCAAAACGTTCGTTTCCAATTAAAAAAGCTGTTGGTTTATCAAAATTAAAATCAACCGAAATATCTAAAGCTTTCGGTGAAGTTTCTAAAGCGATGATTTGGTAACCTTCTTTAATCAGTTGGTTTACACATTCAACAAAACTTTTTTGCTCCCAAGCCACAACAAAGGCTGCGCCTAAAGCCGCACGTTCAACCTGTGGTTGATGAGGTGTGGGTGTGTAACCTGTAAGCCAAATTTTTTGCGCCCCTAAGGTATCTGCTGTTCTAAAAATAGAGCCCACATTAAAAGCTGAGCGCATATTATCGATGATAAAATGTAATGGCACACGTTCAGTGACCAGATGATCTCGGTCTGTGTTTGTTATTAAGAATTCATCATCTGCCATACCTTTTTTAAGATATCTTTCAAAAGGCACTGCAATTGTCGATAAATGACGAAGCGTCATTGTCGGCGTTAATGAATCTTTATATTTTGATAATTTTTGTAAAATAGGATCAGACGATTTCGAAAGCTCACCAATCTGAGTGATAAGCTCTTGTAAAAACATCTGATCGTATTTGCCGTCTGAAGAATCTTGTTCAATACCGACAAACAGGCGGTGAATCTCTTCGACTTTTTTCTTATCGGCTTTTTGGTCGTTTGATTGATCAGCCATATTATTTTACTTTTTGTCCTGTTTTAGCGCCTTTATCCGGAGATAGAACGAATAAATCTGATCCACCTTCGCCAGCACATAAAATCATACCTTCTGACATTCCAAATTTCATTTTACGTGGGGCTAAGTTAGCGACGATTAAAATTTGGCGGCCAATCAAGGTAGCCGGATCATAAGCTAACTTGATTCCAGAAATAATTTGGCGTGTTTGTCCTGGTTCAACTTCAACTTTAAATTTTAATAATTTATCAGCTTCAGGAATTGCTTCAGCTTCTAAAACTGTCGCCACACGAAGATCTACTTTATTAAAGTCTTCAATGCCGATAACTCCCACTGGAGCTTCTGCTGCCGCAGCTGCTGTTTGAGCGGCAGCTTTTTTAGGTTTTGCCGCTTCTTGTGCTAAAAACTGTGCTTTTTGCTCTTCGATCATGGCTTTAACTTTATCAGCATCTACACGCTGAACTAAGTGTGCATACGCATTGATCGGCTGATGAGTTAAAATTTTCGAAGTGTCAGACCACTGGTATTCTTTTTCGTTTAATAACTGAGAAACCTTTGTGGCTAACATCGGAAGAACAGGTTTTAAGTAGATTGATAAAATTCTAAACGCATTTAACGTTGTTGTAAGTACGCGTTTAACTTCAGCTTCATCTGTTGATTTCCACGGTGCTTTTTCATCGAAGTATTTATTTACCAAATCAGCTAACTCGCGAATTAAAGTTGTCGCTTTGGCGAAATCACGCTCGTCATAGTGTTTATGAATTTGCGCTTGTTTTTCTTGAAGCGTTTTTAAGATGTCAGTTGCTGGATCTAGATCATATAACGCTGATCCAAATTTTTTATTTAACATCTGTGCACCACGTGAACCAAGGTTTACGATTTTTCCGACTAAGTCAGAATTTACGCGTGATTGAAAGTCTTCTAAATTAAGATCCATATCATCAACTGATCCGTTAATTTTTGTAGCGTAGTAATAACGTAAGAACTGCGGATCTAAGTGATTTAAATAAGTTCTAGCGTTGATGAACGTGCCTTTAGACTTAGACATCTTTTCACCATTCACCATCACATGACCGTGTACGTTTACCGCTGTTGGAGTTCTAAAGTCGGCACCTTGTAAAAGCGCT
>CAMLRE010000118.1 GCA_946482355.1 uncultured Bdellovibrio sp. | reverse complement strand
TATCACTGAAAGTCATATCATAAGCTGAAATCGTTAAGGCAATCGTTTGCGAAGCTTTGCCAGCCTGAAAGAATTGGCGGGCAACTTCTTGACCAGCGCCGATTTCAGCAAATGAACCGTAGCGCGATAAATCTAAATTAATATCTAAAGCTTTTTGCGTCGTTGACTGTGTTGTGCTCACGTTACACGTTTCCTATTTTTTGGGTTCAGTGTCTGTTTGGATCCAGCCAGTTAAAGCTAAGCTCATCGCTTTTTCAATTGGCATATCTACAGCTTCAACATCAGATTTATTAACCAGAACTGTATAGCCACCAAGGCCGTAACTCATCGGAATATAAACTGCGATTTTATCAACCGGTAAAATCATTTTTAATTCTAAATCATTAAAAGACTCACGGGTCACTAAACCAAGCACTGAGTGTGATTTAGTAAAATGCACAAGCACAACTTTTTGCATAGTTTGTTGTTCTTGGCCTTTGGCAAAAAGATTCATTAAATCGCGAAGCGGTGAGTAGACGATTTTAATAAGCGGAACTTCGCGCAGTTTTTCTTGCACACGACGAAAGAAAGTAGCGGTTACAAAGTTATCAACTAAAAAACCTAAACATAAAATAAATGCAATAGTCGCTAAGAAACCAAAACCAGGAATATAAGTGCCATCCGGTAAAAGTCGGCGTAAAAAATTACCAAACAAGTTTTCCATGATACCGATGCCGGCACTGATCACATAGATCGACAAAGCTATAGGTAAAAATGCGACCAAACCACTAATGAATATTTTCTGCAATCGAGACATCTTGCATCTATTTTATAAACAGTTCCCTAAATTGGACAATCACTTTGTTGTCTTAATATGAGACCGTGATGTGTTGGCCTTTAGATTAGGGGGTAACCAGACGATAATCTAAGTATGTCATCTAATCAGGTACGTCGGCTATTAATAGCTATTTCTTTCATTTTCTCTTCGCAGGTCTTGCACGCATCTGATGTGGCAGTTTCCGGTGAATATATCGTTAAATTTAAACCGCAGGTAAACTCAGTGCGTATGTCTGGTAAAACAGGCTTTGCGGGTATGGCGGCAGCTAATAAACTGGCCGTCGATAAAGGGGCTCGAATTGTTTCGGCGCTTAAAGGCGTAGCTGTGCAACGTAAGTTTGAGTCTGTGGGCATGATGCATATCAGTGACGTAACAGCGACAAACTTAGAATCATTAAAAGCAAATCCTGATGTTGAATTTATCGAACCAAACTTTATTTTAAGTTTAGATCCTGACTATAAACAAAATGCCGAACCCGTTGTTTCACAAATGGGGGCTCCGGCCGGAGCCAGTGACACTTATTCACAATCTTTTGCTCCTGTGCAAGTGACTGAATCCTGGGAATTTGAAAAAGAACCGGCTTCTGCGACAAAAACAATCGTCGCTGTGATTGATACCGGACTTGATACGAACCATGCCGTGTTTAAACAATCAGGCGCTGTTTATCAAAATTTAGCTGAAGTAAATGGTATTACTGGTGTCGACGATGACGGTAACGGTTATGTCGATGATAAAAACGGGTGGAACTTCGTCGATAATTCGCCAAACATGTACGATGATGCTGATCACGGAACTCACGTAGCCGGTATTATCGTGGGTACAGGCCAAGATATTTTTCAGGTGCCTGTGCGCGAATCAAAAGTGCGCATCATGCCTCTTAAATTCTTAGATGGTAATGGTTCAGGAACAACAGCCAATGCGATCAATGCGATTTACTACGCTGTCGCAAATGGCGCAAAAGTGATTAACAACTCTTGGGGTGGACCATCGTATTCACGTTCATTACATGATGCTTACGCTTACGCCTACACGCAAGACGTGGTGATTGTTACTGCTGCCGGAAACTCAAATCAAAATTTAAATTATAATCCGATGTATCCAGCAGCCTTAGATACGCCAAATAATATCGCGGTGGGATCTTCGACAAGCACTGATCGTCGTTCTTCGTTTTCAAATTATTCTTCTTCATTAGTTCATGTGTTTGCACCAGGCTCTTCAATCATGAGTACGATTCCTGGAAGCCACTGTGCTGATCCTAATAATTTAAATTATTACTGCTTAACATCGTTAAGCGGAACTTCAATGGCATCGCCGTTTGTGGCCGGTATGGCCGCTCTGGCAAGACGTGAAGCTCCGCAATTATCAGCGTACCAAATTCGCGGTGTGATTATGTCAGGCATTGATGTGTCACAATATTTAAATGGTTATTCGCAAACAGCAGGCCGTGTGAATGCACTTAAAGTTATTCAAATCGCACAAGCTCAAGTCAGCACAATGGCGTGGTCACCAGATTATTCTCCGGTTTATAAAACCGAAGCTAGTTCAAGCGCGCCAGGTGGTGCCGGTGGAGCCGCAGGTGGTTGTGGTATGGTGAAAGCTTTAGCTGATGAAATGCAACAAGGTCCACCATCAGGCGGGCAGATGGCGCAAACATTAGCCGTTGTTTTAATGATGTGGTTACCACTGGCGATGGCTTATCGTTTACGTCAAAAACAATTAAAACCTGCTAAGTCGTTACGTAAATACGAACGCTTCAGCGTAGCTAAAGATGTCATGATTCAAATCGGTGACCAAGTGGTCAATACCGCTTCACAAACGTTAGCTGTGGGTGGTTTATCATTTAAATCAGATCAGGCATTTGCTAAAGGTCAGAAAATTAAATTAAAAATTTCTGACGTACATGAAGAAATTGAAGGTGAAATTGTTTGGTCAACCGAACTTAATTCGTTCGGTGTGAAGTTCTTAAACATCACTGAAAGTTTAAAATCTCAAGTGCAAGGGCTTACGCAGGGATTAGTTCCTACGTAAGCTTTTCTTAGGCTTTACAATTCACAATTTACAAAATGGTAAATCGTTACTCCATTTAACAATGGATTGGTACGAGGTTTTTCTGCCCGCACGTAACACTGACCAGTAACGGGCGCCACCTTTCCAGTTTAATCCTAAGCGGCTGGCAATACGGGCATCTTTTTTCATCCAGTGATTTAAAATTTTAATACCACAACTTAAATTTTTAGTCGGGTTGTGAATATCTTTTTCTGAAGTAAATCCGCAGCGGTATCCTTTGCTGCTTTCCATCGAAATTTGTAAAAGCCCGCGGCTGACGACGTATCTTCCAGAACTGTCGGTGAAACCTTCTGTGTAAGCCTCTTTCGGATCGAAATTGCTTTCAAACTTGGCCATTGAAGAAATGAAGAAAGCCCAGAATTGTTTTCTTTCTGATTCTTCTAAGTTTTTATAATTAGGACAGAAAATTTTTGCATCCACTGGATTTGATTCAAGCAGTGCAGGCCCTAATGTCGGAAGCTCTCTATAAATATGTTCACTCCATGATTGGTGATTTAAAGATTTACTCTCCCATAATGGAATCGCTTCGCGCACATTGCCGTCGTTATCTTGATCATCGGGATCAATTTTTTTATCTTCAGCTTTTTTGATGGGCTCTTCGTCTTTAGGTTCTGGAGTGTCAGCAACTTCTAATTTGAATTGTTGCTGTTTGGCTGTTGAATTTTCGCTCCACGTATTTGGAGTGCTCTTACGTGGTTTAGCAGCAGCTGCTGTGTACTGCTGCTCTTGGACAAGTTTAACATAAGGACGCATAGCCATTGCATATGTTGTGTCGTTACAAAAAATTGCTGCTGTGAAAATCAGCGGTGCTAGTGCTTTCAAGTAATTTTTATCTTGAGTCGCCGCAATTTGTGGTTCGTTCTGCATTTAAATCTCCCTAGTTGATTTAAAAAAGTGTGTATCATTCCCTCAATACATACACTTCACTTAAGCAGATGTGATGCCAAACCGATTGTTAAATTTACAATAAGATGCCTTTAAGAATTAAACTCGCGAATGAAAAATAGATAATTAAACCTGTCACATCCACGATGGTCGCAACTGCTGGAGCACTTGCTGATGCGGGATCGAGTTTAAATTTTCGTAGAATAAACGGAAGCATTGAACCAGAAATGGTACCCCATAATACCACACCGATAATTGAAGCAGCCACTGTGTAAGCCACATGACGATAATGTTCACCGTACATTTGCTCAGCCCACGGCCATAAATAAACGCGAAGTAAAGCGATACCACCTAAGATTAATCCTAAGCACAAGCCCGTTGAAATTTCGCGGATTAAAACTCTCCACCAATCTTTCAAACGCACTTCACCTAAAGCCATGGCACGAATCACAAGTGTTGACGCTTGCGAACCTGTATTACCACCTGAAGAAATAATTAACGGTAAGAACATCGATAAAACAACAGCGCGCTTCATTTCGTCTTCGTAGTAACCAAGAGCTGTGGCAGTGAACATTTCACCCACTAAAAGAACAACTAACCAACCAGCGCGTTTTTTTAACATGTCAGAAAAAGCAATTTGTAAGTACGGGGCATCTAACGATTCCATACCTGCAATCTTATGAATATCTTCTGTCGCTTCTTCTTGAACCGCTTCGGCCACGTCATCGAATGTTACGATACCGACCATTTTTTCATCGGCATCAACAACGGGTAGGGCCATTAAGTTATTCTGACTGAAGATCTGACCGATTTGCTCTTGGTCCATATCAACAGGAACACGAATAATATCTGAATGCATGATCTCATCGACTTTTTTATTCGGCGCCGATGCAAATAATTCTCTAAATGAGACAACGCCTAATAACTTTTGATCGGTCGTTAAGACGTAAGCATAGTAAATTGTTTCGACCTGTGTTTTCGCCTGTAAGCGGATGTAGCTGATCGCTTCATCCACATTCATCTTAGGACGTAAGCGGATAAAGCGCGACGACATGATACCACCGGCGTTATCTTCAGCGTAGGCAAGAAGAACGCCCACTTCACGTTTTGTCTGTGGATCAAGTAAAGCTAACCACTCTTCACGGTTTTCAGGCTCTTCTTCTTGGATTAAATCGGCCACGTCATCGGGAGCCAGTAATCGTACCCAAGATCTTTTTTCTAATGTCGTACATTCTTTGATAAGTGGATATTGATCTTGAGCGGTTAATGATAAGAACAGCTCTTCCGCGTCAGTTCTGCTTAAGCGAAAGAAGGCATCATGTGTTTGGGCTTGTGGAAGTTGTGACCAGTGCGTACGAAGATACTCAGCGCTGTTTTCATCAACAGCGTTATCTTCTGCTTTGTCATCTGCTTTGCTTTCAACAACTTCCGTTTCCGGAGTATGTTGTTTTTCTTCTTCTGACATGTGACGCCCAAGGTGTTAAATTTATGCGTGTCTTTGACACGACAATTATCGTGTAGCTTCGAATGCTTCTAAAACTTCCGGCGTTGAACCTAACATTTTTACTTGTCCGTTTTCAAGCCATAAAATTCTATCGCAGTCCAAAACCGTCTGCAGTCTATGTGCTATTCGGATTTGTGTCTTGTGGGCTAAAGTCTTTTTAAGAGCTAATTCGATTAATTTTTCAGACTGCGGATCAATGTTCGCCGTGGCCTCATCGAATATGAAAATCTCGGCATTTTGGAGCAGGCCGCGAGCCAGACTTAAGAGCTGTTTTTCACCTTGTGAGAGGTTTTGCCCCTTTTCATCTAACATAAAATGCAATTGTAGCGGTAAGCCCACAAGTTTAAGGGTCTCTGTAAGTTGTTCGTTTGAATACTGATTAAACAGATCTAAATTGTCCTTGATGGTGCCTTTGATAAAAAACTGATCCTGCGAAATTAAAGAAAACTGTCCGCGGTGGTCTTCGATATCATTTTTATAAGCATTATCAATCAAGATTACCCCCTGATTGAAGGGGTATAATCTTAATAAAGCAGCAATCAATGTTGATTTGCCAGCCCCGGTGCGGCCGATAATTCCCAACTTTTCTTCGGGTTTTAATTTAAATGAAACATTTGATAAGGTCGGATGATTTTGCCCCGGGTAAGTCAGTGATAAATTTTCAACACTTAATTTAAATTCAGCAGCAGAAATGACCACGGGTTTTTCATCTGTTTTTTTGCCTTTAGCTTTTTTCGGGTGGTGAGTCTCAAAGTCAGCATGCGCTGGTAAAAAAGCACCGTCTTCAATCGGATTTCTGATAAACTCATCCATGCGTTCAACACCCACCAAAGCTTCTTCAAATTGTGAGTACCACTCAAAAAACATTTGTAAGGTGTTTGTTGCTAAGATCGTAAAACCTAAAATTACGGCGACTTGGCCGGCGCCTAGTTTTCCTTCTTTAACCAGGTACATGCCCAGTAAACCATTTGCTAAAAATAACAATGTCGAAATTATATTTAACTCGGTCGAAAAGCGCATAATGCTTTTGATGATGTTAAATTTGCTGGCGATATAAAGATCATCCAGTTTTAAAAAACGGCTAATAAAAGTTTTAACTTTTGAATTTTGACGAATTGAAAGACTGCCTTGCACAGTTTCAGAAAAGTGCGCAACAGATGGTCCACGCAAAATTGAAACTTCACGGCGGTGACCGCGAAGGCGCAGCTGATTGCGTTTTAAGATCACGTAAAAACCAAGCCCTGCAAGAGCTAAGTTAATCACGAAATACGGATGCGTCAGCATAATCAGTAGCGAAATACCTGTTAAATCAAAAATGATCGATAGAAATTCAGCTAACGGTCCGCCGAATAAACGAAAGATATTTCCGTAATCACTTGAAAAGCGGGTTGTGATTTTGCCCACAGGTGTGTGATCAAAAAAAGAAAGCGGATAGCGTGACACACGGTATGTGGTTTCGTCATAAATTCGCGAAACCGCTAAAGCTGAAAGACGCGAAAAAACTGTGCGATAAAGTATCGTCATTAAAAAGGCTACCACCAGCACAATTAAAAGTGTTGTGGCAAGGCCCGCTAAATCGTCACGGGTTACAACTTGGTGGCTATCATAAAACTTTGCGATCATTTGCGCGTTTTATAAAAAGATCAAACGGCCCACAAAGCCCAAAATAACCACGGCAATAATGCGCACTAAAAAC
>CAMLRE010000117.1 GCA_946482355.1 uncultured Bdellovibrio sp. | reverse complement strand
TTACAAACGCCTTTGGTTTTTAAAAAAGAAAATGAAAATTTTCAGCAGTACATTTCGCAATTCGACCATGAAGTTAATTTTGTTCTGTGGTCATCTGAAAACGAAATCACCGGCGAAATTTTATTAAGCTTTGAACAGCGCCAAGAGATTCATAAAACTCTTGCCGCTAAACGTATTTTTTCAATCGAAGTAAAATCAAAATTCACAGCGCAAGATGTAGAAATTTTTAAACAAAGTGCTTATGCAGTCATTGTTGAAGCGGGAACTGTTTTTTCAAAAGAACAGTGTCTGATATTTCATTCTGAAAAGTTAAAAACACCTTCTTTGATCGGGCATTATCAAAACAGTCTTAAAACGGTCAGTGATTACCTGGCAGAATCAAATACTAAGACTTCTGACAACACGGCGCTTCTGAAACAGGCCGAAACTTCTCTGTTAAATTATTTTAACCGGTATGCCGCTAAACCCGCTACTTTAGAAGATCGTTTAGTACTGTACTCTAAATCTGTGGCCGGAACTGCACTTAAAGATGAGTTAAATTTGAATTCAAGCCAGGCTTTTGCCCCCAGTGAGCTTCCAAGCTGGATTGTAGATGCTATACCAGCCTGGTGGCCCGAGGCTAAAAGCAGTGAATTAATGATGGGGCTGCTGGTTATCGACCTTAAAGCTTTAGATGAAAAATCTTTACAAAAAATTCTGGAAGTTCACGACAGATTAACAAGCCAGTCTACGTGGTCTATTTCTTGACAGTTTTCACGCGCAAATTGATATTGAAATTGTGAGCGATAAATACGTGCTAATTGTCGACGACGACAAAGACATTCAATCCGCTATCAAAATGATTTTAGAGATGCATGGCTATCAGGTCAGTTGCGTCTCTAACGGTAAAGAAGCGTTAGAAGTTTTAACTCGCGGCCCGTCGCCATCAATTATTTTGTTAGATCTAATGATGCCTGTTATGGATGGTTTTGAATTTATGCGCCTGATGGAAGGCGGCTATATAGCTCCGAAAGTTCCTATTGTAGTAATGACGGCCGCACGCAACAAAGCTCATGAAATTAAAAATTACACAACACTATTAAAACCTTTCGACGTCACAAAACTGCTATCAATTATCGGAGAACAGTATCAAACCATCAGCTAGCAGTCGTTTTCAGCGCATTCTCACGTTTCACAATGTTTCAATCGTAATGAGTTTTGTGTTAGCGATCGGCGCGTTTATTTTATTTGCCGAGTATATCGAAGAAAAAGATTTTAATAAAATCGAATTTCGCGGAAAAACCGTTGAATCTCTTTTAGAAAAATCATTTAACCAAAACTTAGAAGTCGTTTACTCGATCCAAAATTTATTTTTAACCCGTCAGGATATTTCGCGGCAGCAGTTCAGAGACTTTGTGACCAACTCTTTATTGCGCCATCCTGGAATTCAGGCGATTGAACATATGGTTCGTATCAAGCAAAAAGACCGCGCCACGTACGAAGCGAAAATGCGGTCTGAGGGTTTTTTAAACTTTAGCATTAAAGAGCTGGGATCAGACGGTAAGTTACGTGTGGCGGGAGTTCGCGAACATTATCACGTGATGAATTACGTTGAACCTTTACAAGAAAACCTGGCAGCTCTTGGTTATGATATCAGTTTTACACCTGAAGCGAATGAAGCATTAATGAATGCAGAGTCTCAGGGTGTCGGTGTTTCGCCGTGGTTAAATCTGGCGCAAGGTGAAGTAGGCTTTGTAATCTATATGAGTATTCCGAAAACCGAGGGTTTGGCTGCAGGGGTATTCCGCTTAAAAAGGTTCGTAGAAGCAGCTATAGCTTCATCGCAATCAGATGGTGTTGATTTTATTATCGAAGAAGTTAAAGATTCTCCGAATCGTCCGCGATCTTTAAGATATGATTCGGTTGAAAATAAATTAGTTGATTTTACCCAGTTGGATGAAGGCGTTGATCAGGAATTATTATTTAGCAATTTAATCACCGTAGGCCAGCGCACTTGGCGTTTAACGTTTTTTCCGTCGGGCCAGTTTAAATCGGTTATCCATCCAAGTATCCCATATGTTGCGGCTCTTACGGTTTTATTATTAATGTTAGCCATCACGTTCTTTCTTGATGAGCGTGAGGCGCGTGCATCAGCAGAAACGGCCACTAAGGTTCGTGAAGAGTTCATGACCGTGGCATCGCATGAATTACGTACACCGTTAACACCGCTTAAAATGGAAATCTTTTTGGTTAAAGAATTAGTATTAACAGGGCAGGCCAGCAAAGATAAAATCATTAGTCTTTTGGATAATGCCAGCAAACATCTAAATCACATTGTTAGTTTAATTGATGATTTATTAGATGTGGGCCGCATTGGTGAAGAGCATTACCAGTACGATTTTTCACATTTTAATTTAGATATTCTGATTCGTGATACTGTCGAAAAGTTTGATCCTGTTTTTAAGATGAACGGCTGCTCTGTGCAAATGAACATTCAACCTGAGGTTCGTGTGTTTTGGGATGCCCAACGTATCGAACAAGTTTTAGCAAATTGTTTTAGCAACTCCGTGAAGTTTTCGAATCAGGCCATTATCGAAGTGAATATGCGCACTGAAGGCACCTATGCAATTTTCAGTGTAAAAGATAATGGTATCGGTATTTCAGAAGAGTTTCAGAAAAAAATGTTTAACAAATTCGAGCGTGGCGTTTCAAATAAAAATTACGGCGGCTTAGGTTTGGGTTTATATATCGTTCATCAAATTATTGCAGCCCACGGCGGGACAGTTCGTGTGAACAGTCAGCCGGGTAAGGGCGCCGAGTTTGTTTTCCAGGTTCCGCGTAATGTCTGATTTACAAGATAAGTTTATTATTCTTAAAAAAACCAAATACGGTGAAGCTGATTTAATTATTCATGCTCTTTCTGTCGCCGGAGCTAAAAAATCTTTTATTGCCCGCGGGGCTTTAAAAAGTAAAAAGCGTTTTGGTGGTGGCATTTTAGAGCCTACACATTTTGTAAATCTGACTTACAAAAAAGGTAAAACCGATGATGCTTTAAATGTTTTAAACGAAGCGGTTTTAATCGACGATTTTAAAGATATTCGCGCTGATTTTGATAAGCTTGAATTTGCATTGTTTATGTTAAATAGCGCTTATAAAGTTTCACAAGAAGGAGATTTTGATTCTCACTTCTTATTTAACTTAATCGGGCATTCGTTAAGACAGCTAGGAAAAACCGCAAGTCTTCAGCGTTTTAAGCTTCATTTCTGTCTTAAATTCTTATTTCAACAAGGGGTTATCTCAGTTGAAGAGTGGATGGCGCCTTTTCTAAAGGCCAATATGGCTGATTCAGAACAGTTAGATCAATTGCCTGAGTTAAGCGAGATAGTGGATACTTATGCTGATTCGATCGAATCACAGGTCATTCACTACATTAAAAACGCAGACACTGGTTTTTAAATTTTCTTTTTTGAAAGTGGATGTCTGACTTCTACAATACGAGCCAAAGTATCAATATTAAGATGCGTGTATTTCTCTGTCGCCTGTAAGCTTTCGTGGCCTAACATGGTTTGCAGTGTGCGAAGGTTAGTGCCACTGGCTAACATATGTGTGGCAAAGCTATGTCTTAACGAATGGGGGTGCAGCGGATTCATTAATCCCACTTTGCGGCCTAAGTTCCTAATATAGTCATAACCTTTGCGTGAATTTAAAGGCTCATCACCGAAAACATATTCAGTATTTTTATGACGAGCTTTTTGCGCTTTTAAAACATCATTGCAGGCTTCAGGAATAACAATCAGACGTTCTTTCTGGCCTTTACCTAAAATCAAAATTTTACGTTCTTCTAAACGAATATCTTTCCAACGTAAATTGCAGGCTTCACTGATGCGAAGCCCTCCGCCGTAGAGAAGATTAAATAATGTTTTTTGATTTTGAATTTCTTCATCTGAAGATTGATTTAGAAATTGCAGAACACTAATCACTTCATCGACTGAAATAAAATGCGGAATTTTTTTCGGAACTTTCGGGCACACTAACTGATCGGCGTAATTTTTATCGATGATTTTTTCAGCATAGAGCCAATTAAAGAAGCTTTTTAATGTAGCAATCTTTCGGTTACGTGAAGCCGGTGATAAACGGCCCCATTGAGTCAAAGAATCACGACACAAAAGCCAAAGTTCTTCGCCGGAATTAAAGGCTGCGGCCTTAACATCGGCCAAATTAATCAAATTGCTGTTTTTTCTGGCATTGCTTGTTGGGGCTTTATTTTGAAAAAAGGCCTGGTTTAAATCCAGGGTGTAAGCTTTTAGTGTCAAAGGAGAACAAGATTCAATATTCTCTAGGTATTTCAAGAAGTTATGTATTTGTTTAGACACTAAAAAGGCCATCAAATTGATTATATATTAGGCCATAACGATTGAGGGGTCCTAAAAATATTTTAATGCAATGCAAAATTTTCCTTGCAATTATTACCCGACTTTGGTTATATTACGGTCATAACACGGTGTATCAAAATGAGCTAATCATTATGAGACACCAAAATTAGGACGTTTAAAGTACGTGAAAGGTAGGCCCCAATGTCTAATGACTCTAGCGCAACTACAGTTCTTCCGAGTTCACAAAATCAAACACAAATGAGTTGGAATCAAAACCAAACTCAAAAAGTGATCGAAAACAGATCAATCATCTACAAATCGGACGTAATGGGCCAAATGATGAAAATGATCGACCGCGTGGCTCCTTCACAAGCTAACATCCTAGTTCTTGGAGAATCTGGAACGGGTAAAGAGTTAATCGCTCGCGCTGTTCATGAAAAATCAAACCGTAGAACTAAACCTTTTGTTGCGATCAACTGCGGTGCTTTACGTGAAACATTATTAGAGTCAGAATTATTCGGTCACGAAAAGGGTTCTTTCACTGGTGCTTACAATAAAAAAATCGGTTTAGCTGAAGCTGCTAACGGTGGAACATTATTCTTAGACGAAATCGGTGAATTACCTCTTGCGATCCAAGCTAAACTTTTACGTTTTATCCAAGAAGGCGAAATCTTCCGTGTTGGTGGTAAAGAACCAATCAAAGTTGATATTCGTTTAATCTGCGCAACTAACCGCGAGTTAGACCAAGAAGTTGTTCGTGGTAACTTCCGTGAAGACTTATTCTATCGTATTAACACGATCGTTGTAGCGGCTCCGCCATTACGCCGTCGTAAAGAAGATATCCCGGTTTTAATTCAGTACTTCTTATCACAAGGTCACTCATACCTTAACCGTGGTAAAACTATTGATGAAGAAGCTTTAAAATTATTAGTAAAATACGAATGGCCAGGTAATATCCGTGAATTACAAAACGTTTGTGAACGTTTACAGATTTTATCTGAAGGCCACATGATCATGACAAACGATCTTCCTGACTTCATCCGTAATCCTGAAGTTAAAGAAGAAGGTCTTGAGTTTGATCCTTCAATGCCACTTTATGAATTAGAAAAACGTTATATCATCAAAGCTCTTGCTCACTACGGTGGAAACAAAACACAAGCGGCGCAAGGTTTAGGTATCACGATTAAAACTCTTTACAATAAACTTCATGAGTACGGTGAGTTCGAAAAATACGCTGTACACACGAAACCTGCTAAAGACTAGTGGCGTATCGCCGTGAAGGCGAAGCTGCAACATTAAATATATGGCACGTGCAAAACCACCTAATGTAGTACGTTGATTGAATGGTGTTGAACGAACTTGAATTATGACACGTTGGCGGAACAGGTTCGTTTTATTTTACGATTTACAAGGGAAGGCTCACCGTAAAGGTTGAGCCTTTTCCTATTTCACTCTCTACACTGATTGTTCCACCATGAGCGTCAACAATTTCTTTCGAGATATAAAGCCCTAAACCTAAGCCATCATAATTTTTTATCGAAGCGGCTCTTTCAAATCGCTGAAAGATTTTTTCGCGGTCTTTCATTGAAATTCCGGGTCCTTGATCAGTCACTTTTAAAACGGCTTTTTCTTTATCTGTATCTACCGTGACCTCAATCGGTTTTCCAGAACCATATTTCATAGCGTTACTTAACAAACATGAAAAAACCTGCTCGATGCGGTTGTAATCCCAAACACCGTTAACAGGACCATCTTTTTTGACAATTAAAGAACATTGCTTTTTTGTAAGCTCATCGAATTTTTCTTTGCGCACTTGTGAAACAAGCTCAACCAAATTCATCGGTTCACGGTTTAAAATTAAGCGCCCGGCAGAAATGCGGGTCACATCTAATAAGTCATCCGTTAATTGAATCAGTCGGTTAATTTCGCGGTCGGTGTAATCTAAGGCTTTTAATAAATTCTCGGCTTTCGGTAATAGATCGGGCTGAATTTTTCGTGCTTCACGTTTGAACCAATCAAGATACATTTTAAGTGGGGTCAGCGGTGTGCGCAGTTCGTGTGAAGCCATTGCTAAAAAATCGTCGCGGGCTTGCACTGATTTTTCAGCTTCGATGCGCTCCTGGTGTTCGTGTTCTAATAAGCGGTCGCGTTCGGCTTCGGCGCGAAGTTGCAAAGTAATATCACGGTAATTCCAAACACGACCGATGATTTTTCCGTTTAAAATCTGCGGGTTAGAAACACGCTCAATAATTCGACCATCTTTAAGCTTTAAAAGATCAGCACTTTTTTGGGCCGGGTTGTTGTAAATGGCTTCAGTGCGCTGAATAACTTCGTCGGGATTTAGCATCAGTTCTGAAGCTATTTTTAAAGCGCGGTAGCCATCAGAATATTCGTACGGGTTTGCCATTCCTTCGGGCCACATTTCTAAAAATGTTTTATTACATGGCGAGCATCCCGAGGAGCGAGCCGGAGCCCCGCTGCGAGAGGTCGACGCGGCGCAGGGCGACGGCGAAGACGGTGGCGCCCGAGGCGCGCAGCGCGGCGCGGCAGGTGTCGAGGTCGGCGTACTTGCCGGTGCCGACGAAGAGGCGCGAGCCGAGGTCGCGGCCGGCGATGGTGATTCGGTCTGCGGTGGTCATGGTCAGCCTCCGCCCACGAGCGCGACGACCTCGTAGCGGTCGCCGTCGCG
>CAMLRE010000116.1 GCA_946482355.1 uncultured Bdellovibrio sp. | reverse complement strand
AAATATTCTGGTGATGTGACAAAAGCTTTAGCTCTAGGTGCAAATTCAGTGATGATCGGAAATCTTTTAGCCGGTGCGGAAGAGTCTCCGGGTGAAACAGTGTTATATCAAGGCCGTACTTACAAAGTTTACCGTGGTATGGGCTCGTTAGGCGCCATGGCCCAAGGGTCGAAGGACCGCTACGGGCAAATGGATACAGCTGAAGAAGATAAGTTAGTGCCAGAAGGTATTGAAGGAAAAGTTCCTTATAAAGGAAGTGCCAGCGGTATCATTCACCAACTTGTCGGTGGATTAAAATCAGGTATGGGTTACTTAGGAGCTAGAAACATCGAAGAGCTACAAGCTAAAGCGCAGTTTGTGCAAATCACAAGCTCGGGCCTTAGAGAATCTCATGTTCACGATGTTAGTATTACTAAAGAAGCTCCGAATTACAGAATGGAATAGTTTTAAATTATGTTACAGCACTCAAAAGTATTAATTTTAGATTTTGGTTCTCAAGTGACAATGTTAATCGCGCGTCGTTTACGTGAACTAGGGTATTACAGCGAAATTAAAAGTTATAAAACAGAGATTTCTGAGATCAGAAATTTTAAACCGGATGCCATTATTTTAAGTGGTGGTCCTTTTTCAGTTTACGAAAATGAATCGCCGACAAAAGATGTGAAAGAAGTTTTAGAAGTAGCTCCGGTACTTGGTATTTGTTACGGCATGCAGCTTTTAGCACACCAGATGGGTGGTGCAGTTGAGTCAGCTAAACATCGTGAATATGGTCATAAGCCTGTCTCATTCAAAAAATCATTTAACAATATTCCAAATAAAGTAAATGTTTGGATGAGTCACGGTGACGTCGTTACAAAAATTCCAACGGGTGCGCAGTTACTTTGTACAACAGAAGATCATATCGCTGGATTTTATTCAGACAGATATTGGGCTTTACAATATCATCCCGAAGTTTCTCATTCTGAATACGGTAAAGAAGTTTTACAGGCGTTTTTAGAAACTTTTAAAGTTAAAGCTGACTGGAATGCAAAATCACTTGTAAGTGAATGTACTGACATGGTTTTAAAAAACGTAGGACCTACTGACCACGTATTATGTGCCTTATCGGGCGGCGTTGATTCAAGTGTTGTTGCTACGCTTTTAACTAAGGTATTAGGTGCAGAGCGCGTTCACTGTGTGTTTATCAATAACGGTTTACTTCGTTTAAACGAATTTGAAAACGTATTAGCCCAATACAAAAAAATCGGCCTTAACGTTCACGGCGTTGATAAAGAAAAAGAATTTTTATCAGCGTTAGCAGGTCTTACTGATCCTGAGAAAAAACGTAAAGCCATAGGTAAAACTTTTATCGACGTGTTTGATCAGGTGATCGCTGATGAATTAAAACACGCCGGTGGTAAAATTAAATTTTTAGCGCAAGGTACACTTTACCCTGACGTGATTGAATCTGTTTCAAGTGTTGGCGGAAGTGTGACGATTAAATCGCACCACAACGTGGGCGGTTTGCCAGAAAAAATGAATTTAAAACTTGTAGAGCCTGTTCGTTATTTATTTAAAGACGAAGTTCGTAAACTTGGTTTAGAACTAGGCCTACCGCAAGAAATGATCGGTCGTCATCCGTTTCCAGGCCCGGGGCTTAGTATCCGGGTGATTGGTGAAGTAACAAAAGAAAAATTAGAAATCTTAAAAAAAGCAGATGATGTTTATATCTCTGCTTTACGTAGAGAAGGTTTTTACGATCAGATCTGGCAAGCGTTTTGTGTGATTTTACCGGTGCAAACTGTAGGTGTAATGGGTGATGGCAGAACGTATGATTCAGTTCTTGCGTTACGTGCGGTGACTTCAATTGATGGAATGACCGCTGACTGGTTTGATTTTCCGTCAAGCTTTCTTAAAAAAGTTTCAAATGAAATTACAAACAAAGTTAAGGGTATTAACCGCGTGGTTTACGATGTCACATCAAAACCACCGGCTACGATTGAGTGGGAATAAAATGTCATGAGGGCTAAACGCCCTCTTGTACCGGAACTTTCTTTAAATAATCTTCGTTCACAGTAGAAGTCACTAACGCTTGTGCTTGCGAACGTTCAGGATCGGCTAATAACGTCGATAAATATCTTTCAGTGTAACTTGGAACAATCACCACAATATTCTTACCTTTGTTTTCTTCTAAGGCCGCAAGTTTTAATCCGACAGCAATGGCAGCGCCTGAGCTGATTCCCACAGGAATGCCTTCAGTCTTAATCACTTTTTTAGCCATTGCTAAAGATTCTTCGCTAGAAACTTTTTCGATAAGATCAATGACCTTGGTATTTAAAACCGGAGGAATAAATCCAGCACCTAAACCTTGAATCTTATGCGGTGAAGGTTTTCCTCCACTTAAAACAGGGCTTTCAGTTGGTTCAACGGCAACCATTTTAACATTTGGATTTTTCTGTTTTAAAACTTTGCCAACGCCAGTGATTGTTCCACCAGTACCAACGCCTGAGACAACAATATCAACTTTTCCATCGGTATCATTCCAGATTTCAAGAGCCGTAGTTTTTTCGTGAATAGAAGGGTTGTCTGGATTTTCAAATTGGCGGGGAATAAAATATTTTTTATCGTTGTCGGCCATTTCCATCGCTTTAGCAATGGCTCCGCGCATGCCTAATGGGCCCGGAGTTAAAATAAGTTCTGCGCCTAAAAGTAAAAGCAAAGTTCTTCTTTCTTGCGACATTGTATCAGGCATAATAATTGTCAGTGGATAACCTTTAGCTGCGCAAACAAAAGCTAAAGCAATGCCTGTGTTTCCGCTTGTGGGTTCAAGAACAGTCATACCTTGTTTAAGTTTTCCAGAAGCTTCGGCGCCTTCGATCATGTTAAGGCCGATGCGGTCTTTAACAGATCCTAACGGGTTAAAGAATTCTAACTTCAATAATAGCTCAGCTTTTAAGCCCTGATTTAGGCGCTGAAGCTTAACAAGTGGCGTGTTTCCAACGGTTTTAGTAATATCTGAATAAATTTTCATAAGTTCTCCAAACTTTCCAGAAAAATGCTGCTTTAATAATCTAAAACAGAGCTGGATTTGCTGCAAATAGTGCTAAAACTTTAATCGATATTATACACTGCATAAGGCGTCGGAAGTTTTGAAACATAACTCTCGAGACGGTAAATTTAAGGTATGTCCTACAGCCACTTACACGTCCATTCAGAATACTCTCTTTTAGAGGCCTCGTGCCGGGTTAAAGCTATCGCCAAAAAGGCAGCTGAATACCAACAGCCATCGGTGGCTTTAACTGATTATGGAAACATGTTCGGTGCGATTGAATTTTACTTCGCCTGTAAAGATAAAGATGTAAAACCGATTTTAGGTTTAGAAGCTTTTATGGCGCCGGGTTCGCGTTTAGAAAAAAAACAAGACCCCAACGCCAAATATTCTGAGATTGCGTTAGGACCTCAACGTTTAGTTTTCTTGGCGCAAAATTTAGAAGGTTATCAAAATCTTTGTAAGTTATCTTCAGTCGGTTACCAAGAAGGTTTCTACTGGAAGCCGCGTATTGATTACGACATCTTAAAAGATTACTCGCAAAATTTAATCTGCTTAAGCGGAACTTCACGTGGTGAAGTTATCGGTACACTTTTAAAAGAAGGCCCGGAAGCTGCTTTAGCTAAAGTTCGTAAACTTAAAGAAATTTTTGATGATCGTTTTTACTTAGAATTATCTCGCACGTTACCGCAAGGCAGTGATGCGCAGAAGATGGTTAATGATTTTATTATCGAAGCTTCTAAAATTTGTAGTGTGCCGATCGTGGCCTCAAATGACGTTCATTATTTAACCCAAGATGATCAAATCGCCCAAGAGGTTTTAGTTTGCATCGGTTCGAATAAAACTTTAGCCGATGAGTCTCGTTATAAATTAGGAAGCTCTGAATTTTATTTTAAATCGACTGAGGCGATGACGAAATTATATTCTGATTTACCAGAAGCGATTTCTAACACGCAGGTTATTTCAGAGCGTTGTAACGTAAAATTTAAACTTAAAGATGAAAACGGAAAAGCGATTTACCACTTACCAAGCTTTCCGACCGCTGAAGGCCGTACGGTAAAAGAAGAGATCGCTTATCATGCCACTGAAGGTTTAAAAGTTCGTTTTGAAGAATTAAAAAATGTGGGAACAGAAGTTCCCGATGAAAAAAAGCCAGAATACTTTAAACGTTTAGAGTATGAACTATCGATCATTGATCGTATGGGTTTTAACGGTTACTTCTTAATCGTCCAAGACTTCATTAACTGGGCAAAAAATCGTGATATTCCCGTAGGCCCAGGTCGTGGATCGGGGGCTGGTTCATTAGTTGCGTACAGTTTACGTATTACTGATTTAGATCCGATTCCAAACTTTCTACTCTTCGAGCGTTTCTTAAATCCAGAACGTATCTCGATGCCCGACTTCGATATCGATTTCTGTCAGGATCGTCGTCAGGAAGTGATTCAGTACGTAACTGATAAGTACGGTTGGGAATCAGTTTCTCAGATCATCACTTACGGTAAATTACAAACACGTGCCGCTCTTAAAGACGTGGGCCGTGTATTAGGTATGACGTTTGCTGAAGTAGATGTCGTATCAAAATTAATTCCTGATAAGTTAGGTATTACATTAACCGATTCATTAGCGGCAGAACCGCGTATCCGTGAACAAATGGAAATGAATCCGACGGTGCAAACTCTTGTTGAACTTGCACTTAAAGTTGAAGGTTTAGTTCGTCACGCGGGTATCCATGCGGCCGGTGTAATTATCGCCGATGGCAGTTTAGTCAAACATGCGCCGATGTATAAAGGGGCTGATGACGAAAACGTTGTTCAGTACGACATGAAGCATGCCGAGAAAATCGGTTTAATTAAGTTCGACTTCTTAGGGTTAAAAACTTTAACTCATATTCATCATGCTTTAAAACTTGTTAAACAAAATCGCGGAATTGAAGTTTTAGAAAAAAATATTCCGATGACTGATCCAAAAATCTACGAACTTTTATCGCGTGGTGATACAGCCGGCGTATTCCAGTTCGAGGGTGAGGGGATCACTGACGCCACAAGAAAAATTAAGCCCACAAGCTTTGCCGATATTACAGCGATTACTTCACTTTATCGTCCGGGCCCGATGGCTAATATTCCAGAGTTTACCAAACGTAAACATGGTGAAGCTCCTGTTGAATATTTATTGCCAGACACAAAACAAGTCTTGGAAGAAACCTACGGAATCATGGTTTACCAAGAGCAAGTTATGGGTATCGCATCACTTATTGCCGGATACTCTCTCGGTGAAGCCGATATGCTTCGTCGTGCGATGGGTAAAAAGATTAAAGAAGAGATGGATAGACACCGCGAACGCTTCATGAAAGGGGCGTTAGAGCGTGGCCATGATAAAGATAAGTCGAATGAACTTTTTGATTTAATGTACAAATTCGCCGATTACGGTTTCAATAAATCGCATGCGGCAGCTTACTCTGTTATTACAGCGCAAACGGCGTGGGTAAAACATCATTACCCGGCAGAATTCTTTGCCGCTTTATTATCAACCGAGGTAGGTGACACGGATAAAGTTGTTAAGTACGTAAAAGATGCGCAAAAACGCGGACTAGTTGTAAAAGCTCCGCATGTGAATTTCTCTGATTATTTATTCTCGGTAAAAGGCGAAGAAATTTATTTCGGTCTTGGCGGTATTAAAGGTGTTGGTCAAGCGGCCGTTGATGCGATCATTGAAGCCCGCGAACGCCAACCAGATAAAAAATTTGCAAGCCTTGATGATTTCTTTGAAAACGTTGATTTACGCAGAGTAAATAAAAAAGTAATCGAGTGTATGACAAAAGCCGGAGCCTTTGATGGTTTTGGTGTTCACCGTGCGCAGTTGTTTGCAGGGTATACAAAATTCTTAGATTACGCCGTAGGTGCGCAAAAAGATAAAGACGTGGGGCAGGTTAGTCTTTTTGATTTAGGTGGCGAAAAACAAGCCATCAAACTTGAAGACACAAAACCTTGGTCACGCACGCAATCTTTATCTTATGAAAAAGAAGTTTTAGGTTTCTATTTATCGGATCACCCATTACGTGGATTTGAAAAATTAGCCAAAGTTTGGACAACGTGTGAAATTGTTGATCTTCCAAAACATGATTTATCACCTGAAGAAAAAGCCGCACAAGCTGCTAAAGCTGAAAGTGGTAAATGGAATCGTTTTCAGAAAGACACGAAGAAGCGTGTGATCGTAGCAGGGCTTATTATAGAGAGTCGCGAAATGATCACGAAAAAAGGAACACGCATGGCTTTTGCCAAGGTTGAAGATTTAACCGGTACGGCAGAGTTAGTGATTTTTCCCGATACGTTTGCCAAATGTGGCCACTTCTTAAAAGATGAAAGACCACTGCTTATCGGTGGTGGCTTAGAAGTTGAAGAAGGTTCTGCAAAAATTATCGTTGATAATATCGCTCCGTTTGATGAAATCATGAAAAAAACTAAACGGGTTTCGTTTAGATTAGATAAGCTTGAAGCTTCAGATTTTGAAAAGTTAGACACTTTGCTTGATGCTTTCCAAGGTGAAACAAGCGTTCGCCTGGTCTTAAGTCTTAACGAAAAGACTGTTGAAATGCAGCCAGAAGCACCTAAGCGTATTCAAATCTCGGATGCGTTTTTTGAAGAAGTTCATCAGGTTTTTGGTCGCACAGACTTTATCGAAATCTAATTTTGAGGTAAGATTAAGCTAATATGAAAAAATCAGCTTTATCATTAGTTACGACCTTAAATTTATTAGTTTTTTTAATCTCGGGTTGTGCAGCTTTTGCACCCATGACTGAAGAAACAAAAGCTAACGAACCTGTGGCTATTCGTCGAAAAATTAAAGACGTCGATTATCGTTCAAATTCAGACGATAAAGAGATGAAAAAGCGTTTGGTCGTTTTGCCATTCTTAGATAAAGACAGCCTTAAGCGCCCAGAAACTGCCAGAAAAAATGCGCGCGAAGCTTTTATTAATGATTTAAACTTAAGCGAAAAATTTATCGTGATGGATTCAGATCAACTCACGGT
>CAMLRE010000115.1 GCA_946482355.1 uncultured Bdellovibrio sp. | reverse complement strand
GCAGGTGTGGTGACACAGGAATTTTTAAGCTTAGGTTAAATAAAATTTATGAACTAATTTCAAGAAATTTAGACCCAGTTCTTGCGAAAGTTTTTGCGATCAACGGGCCAAGCTTTCCATTTTGTCTTTATATTTAAAGCTAATTCAAAATTTTCTAAGATCATCGAAATATCATCTAAAGACCAAAAATCATCTTTATACTTTTTTGACAACGAACTCTTAAGCGCTAGTGAAGTCACAAGCGAATAAACCATTCCACTCATCGGAGGGATTAAGCAACCAAAAGTAGAAAGCACACCCTGAAGCCTTGATAGAACAGCTTTGCCGCCCACAGAATGATTTAACACAAACACAGCCGAAGGCTTTCCAACAAAGCTTTCAGTACCTTCAAGGTCAGTGGCCTCTTCTAAAAACTTTTGTAAGGGTGAGCCCCAAGAATCCCAGTAAGTGCCGGTGACAAAAATAAATCCCGAAGCTTTATCAACGTCTTTATATAAAGAAGAAGTCTTTTTAACTTCGCTTAAATGAACAACCTTAGAAGTTAAAGATTTAGAAAGTGATTTTTGAATCACCTTAATAAGCTTGTTGCAATTGCCTTTAGAACCAGAAGGGCTGCCATTGATAATTAAGATCATTTCCATTTGTCTATTCTGGGCTTATTTTATAAGAACACAACAAGACACAGCTCTGATGGCTATTCCAAGGTCGAGCGTAGGTCTAAGAAAGACTCAACAAACTATTATTTTGTCTACGCGCCAGATACAATTTAGAAATGAAAAAGATAATGTTATCACTTGTTGTAGTGTTCGCAATGGGTCTTAGTTCTTACTTTCTCAAAGACGCCTTTCAAAAAGAAAACGTGACCGAATTAAGCTCCTACGCCGGCGAACAGAAAAATATCTGTTCGATCACGATTAATTCAGATGACGAGATTAAATCTTTCAAACAAAAATTAGCAGGTGATAACCGCTTTAAATTCACTGAACTTGCCGTAGGTGATGAGCGCTGGTTTGAACGCGCGTGTGCGCAAGATATTCAATGTGACGTGCTTGTGATCTCCGGCCACTTCGGTGGAACTTTTTTTGGTGAAAGCGGATACCATTTATCTTTATCTGAACTTGAAACAAAAAGCTGCTCACGCAAATGTACGGGCATCTTAGAAAAACCAAAAGAAGTCTATCTTTTTGGCTGTAACACTTTAGCAGGTAAAGAACCAGATGCCAGAACACCAGAAGAGTACTTACAGGTTTTATTAGCCGATGGTTTAGAGCGAAGTTTCGCTGAACGTGTGGTTGAAGCCAGATACGGCCCATCAGGAGAAAAAAATATTAGCCGTATGGAAAGATCATTTCCAGGAGTGCCAGCGATTTATGGTTTTTGTGAAAAAGCGCCGTTAGGAAAAGAATCAGGACCGATTGTTAAAAACTATTTATCAACTGTGTCTGATGGTTATTTTGATCAACTTAATAAACTTGAGCACGTGCAAAAAACAATGCAGCCGTACTCTAGTGATACGTTAAGTAAATTAACTAACACAAACTTAGCTTCGCGTTTTACCGCTATTGGCAGATGCTTTAAACAGACAAACGGTATTGGTACCGATAACGACGTGGCAAACCGTATTTGCTCTGTTCGTAATACGAATAATACAATCGAAGCACGTGCAGCTGATTTAGATTACCTTTTACGATCAAAGCAAAATCTAGGTTATATCGAATTGTGTAACGATTTCTTTAATGAAATGAGCAAAGTAAAATTAACTGCGGCTCAACAACAAGCGATTGCTCAGATCAAAAATAACGACAGTCTTAAAAATGATTTAGCTGGGTTAATTGATAAAGTTACTTTCTTCTTAGCTTACGATTATGCCACTTTAGGTGTGCAACTGGGGTTGCCGGTTACGCAAGTATCACCAACAGTTTCTAAATCATTTATTGAAATGGTCACTAAAGGGTTAACACAAGAAGAAGTAAACTTAATGATTAATTCTGATTTTAGAAATCCGTTTAAAAATTTAATTCGTATTGATTACGCCTCTGTCGATACAGCTAAAACTTGGGAAAACGGAAACTCCATTGAAGCCATCGGTTTAACAGGCACTAAAGATTCACAGATTATTAGTCGTTTACAAAACCTATTATCTACAGCACCGACAACAATTAAACGCCAGTTATTAAAAGCGCTAACTCGTTTAGAAGCTGTTACAGCTAGTTTGAAAAAACCGTTAATTGAAATGTTATATGAAACAGATTACGACATTCGTGCAAATTCAGTTCAAGCCTTAGAAAAAATTCAAACTTACGACGAGCAAATCGTAAACGAGATGATCGCACTCATGAACCGTGAACAAAACGGGTGGGTTTTAAAAAAAGCTTCGCTTTATTTCGTAGGTGTTCCGTTTGATACACCAGCGATTCAAGAGCATCTAACGAAATCACTTCAACATTCCTCAAGTGAAGTTCGTCAATACACAGCTCAGGCCTTAGGTAATCGTAACTTAAAAGACCGCTTCGTTTTTGAAGGTTTATTTCAATGTTTAGCCGATAAAAATGCAGCCGTGCATGATAACTGCCGTTATGGTTTGAAAAGAAACTCTGCGAAAATTCCGAAAGATATTGCGACGAACATTCAATCACAATACCCGCAAGATTATAGTTATATTATGAATACCAAATAGCCCCAAAATCTAAGGCATATATATTGTACGACTTTTGTGTTTCACACCATAAAAGGAGTATCAAATGCCTAAGTTTATCATTGAACGAAATATGCCTGGTGCAGGCCGAATGTCTGAAGGCGAGTGGCAGGAAGGATCTGCTAAATCTTGTGACGTCTTACGTGAAATGGGACCCAAGGTTCAGTGGCTTGAAAGCTATGTCACAGACGATAAAGTTTATTGCGTTTATTATGCTGAAAATGAAGACCTTGTTCGTGAGCATGGCCGTAAAGCTGAATTTCCCGTAGATAACGTGGCCCGGGTTCGCCGCATGATTGATCCGACAACAGCAGAAATTGAAGGTGTAATGCCTGGTCAAAGTAAGGTCGCTGAAAATAGAATAACCCAATAAAATGAAATGACATGCTTTTCTAAGTAAAACTTGGTAGATTGCGCGAATGACGACACAAAAACGGGGCGATCTACCTAAAGCTGTTTTAGTTGGTATTCAATTACCGGGTATTGATCAGGCCGAACTGCAAAGTTCTCTTAATGAGTTAACAAGATTAGTAACGACACTTGGTTACCGAGTGATCGGTAAAGTTACGCAAAAACGCAGCAGTGATCGTGCCGCTTTAATCTTAGGCGATGGAAAAATGCAAGAGCTTGCTCGCTGGACCGGCGGATCTGGAAAAGTCGCAAGTTTAGTTGATCGCAAAAAATCAAAAGCTGCTCTTAAATGGGAAGAAGAACGCGCTGAAGAAAACGAAATCGAAGAAGAAATCATCGAAGACGAAGAGTCAGAGACACATGAAATCACCGAAAAAGCCGATATCGTGATCGTTGATTGTGATTTATCACCTTCGCAATTACGCAATTTAGAAAGTGCTACGGGCGTTTCTGTATTAGATCGCACCGGTGTGATTATTGAAATCTTCAGCCGTCACGCCAAAACAAGAACTGCTCGCTTACAAGTTGAAATCGCACGTTTAACTTACGTAGCTCCTCGTATGCGCGAAACGGGTGGGGGAGACGACCGTGAAGGTGGCGGTGGTAAAGGTGTCGGTGAATCAGCGTTAGAATTAGATAAACGTAAAATTCGTGATCGCATTAAAGAATTAAAAGCCGAATTAAGCGCGATCAGTAACGAACACGAAGTGCGTAGAGCCCGTCGTAGTCAGGAAATAACCGTGGCGCTGGTCGGGTACACCAATGCCGGAAAATCGTCGCTAATGCGAGCGCTCACGGGAAGCGAAATCTATGTGGCGGATAAATTATTTGCCACATTAGATACAACAATTCGTCCGCTGTACCCAGAATCACGTCCTAAAATTTTAATTTCTGATACGGTAGGTTTTATTAAAAAACTTCCGCATGATTTAGTGGCTTCGTTTAAATCAACACTTGATGAAGCTTTACATGCATCACTTTTATTATATGTGGTTGATAGCTCTGATCCCTCATTTCGTACTCAATTAGAAGTCACACAAAAAGTCTTAGGCGAAGTCGGGGCGACAGATGTGCCCTTCTTATTAGTGCTTAATAAGCGCGATAATTTATCTGACGAAGAGCAGGCTTCATTAGCGGCTGAATACCCCGATGCGATCTCAATTTCGACCCGTAACCCAGAAGACCTAAAAAATTTACGCAATAAAATCCTAAGCTATTTCGAGAGCGAAATGGTTGATGAAGACTTGTTTATTCCGTACTTGGTGCAGGGAGCGATTATAGGCGATATACGCGCTAGGGTAAGGGTACTTTCTGAAAGCTATAACGAGCTGGGAGTGACTTTAAAGATACGCGCTACTCCTGAGGCCTTAGAGCATTTTCAATCGCAGCTAAAAAGCTTAGTTAAACCACGTAGATAGTGGTATTGTCCGCCCCATGAAATTCGATAAATTACAGCTGAGTGAAGACCTATTACGTAACCTTCTGGATATGAAGTACTTTCGTACGACAGATATCCAGTACAAAACTATTCCTGCGGTTTTGCGCGGTGAAGACGTATTAGCGATCGCGCAAACGGGTACTGGTAAAACAGCGGCTTTCGCGATTCCAATTATCGATATTATTCATTCAAGTAAATCGAGTAAACGTTCAGGTGGCATTCGCTGTTTAGTGATGGTGCCAACACGTGAGTTAGCCCAACAGATCGGCGAAGTGTTTAATAGCTTAAGCCGTCACATGCGTTGTAAGTCATTCGCTCTTTACGGCGGTGTAGAACAAGACAAACAAATTAAAAAGCTTCAAGATGGTCTTGATGTTTTAATCGCCACTCCGGGTCGTATGTTTGATTTAATCAGCCAAGGCCATATTGATCTAAGTGGCATTGAAATTTTAGTATTAGATGAAGCCGATCAAATGTTAGATTTAGGTTTTATCGAAGACATCGAATCAATCAAACGAAAATTAACTCGTGGCCATCAGACATTATTTTTCTCCGCTACGATTAACACAAAAATTAAACGTTTAGCTTACGATCAAGTTCGTAAGAATGCGATTCGTATTCAAATTTCGCCGGAAGATCCAGTTTCAAAAAATATTTCTCACGCAGTGATTAATATTCCAATGGATGATAAACGTTTTTTCTTAGCTGATTACGTAAAACAAAATCCTGATGGTAAGTTCGTGGTGTTCGTAAGAACTCGTATCCGTGCCGAGCGCGTAGCGAAAGCTATGGAGCGCATGGAAGTTCAAACATTAACATTACACGGTGAAAAAGACCAAACAGACCGTCTGCAAGTGATGCAGGCTTTTAGAAGCGGCGAGTGCAAAGTCTTAATCGCTACAGATATTACAGCACGCGGAATCGATATTCCTGATGTCACGCATGTGATTAATTACGACATTCCTGAAAAAGCAGAAAACTACGTTCACCGTATCGGTCGTACAGGTCGCGGATTTAATAAGGGTCTTGCGATTTCATTCTGTGCCCCAGAAGAAAAAGAATTGTTATTAGATATTGAAGAACTCATCGGTAAGAAGATCGACGTTCTTAGAGTCAGCAAAAAAGCGTACGAAATGGTTTTAACTCCGCCAAGTGATGATATGAACTTCGCAGAGTTAATCGCTCATGAAGAATCAATCATGGGTAAGCCAAAAAAAGGTTTTAAAAATAAGAAAAAATAAGGATTAAGAATATGAAAAAGACAACTACTACAAAATCACCAGCTACGAAAAACAATCTTTTATTAGAGCTTACAAAGCGTAAAATCGAAGCCAATCAAGCGGGTACAGCTGAAGGTTTCGGTAAATTCAGCTATAAAAAACCACGCAACACGAATAACTCAAACGTAGGCCCAGCATGGGGACCACGTAAGGGAAACTAACCCTCAGTTAAGGAATGACTGCTCGCCAGGAGGGGGATGAAATGGCGAACAGTCTTGGAAAGGTTAATTAGTTTTTGCTAGTCAGCTGGCGATCAATAATTTCTTTAAACGCCGCTAGTGGGTAGGCACCTCTTAACGAAATACCGTTAATCAAATACCCAGGTGTGCCAGACATATTAAATTTTCTAGCTTCTTCTGAATCCGCATTAATACGTTCAGTGATTTTTTCGCTCTTAAGTGCAGCTTCTACTTTTTTCATATCAGCGCCGGCTTTTTTTGCTAACTCTTTAAAAAGAGCTTCACCTTTACTTTGCATCTGCGACTGATTTTCGAAAACTAAGTCATGAAATTTTTCAGCTTTAGCGTGGTCTTGCATAGCGATGGCTTCAAAATAACGAGCGGCAGGTACAGCTAACGGGTGAAAGTCTAAAGGTAAGTGTTTAAATACAAATCTAACCTTGTCACCATAAGCTTTTTTAAGTTCTTTCATAGTTTGGTAGCCACGAGAGCAGTAAGGGCATTGAAAATCAGAATATTCAACAATAGTGATCGGGGCTGACTTATTGCCAAAGATCACGCGCGAGGCTTCGATTTCTGGTTTTAATGGATTTTTAAATTCTTCTTCACGTTGTTTTTGTTCTTCTTGTTGAGCGCGTTCAGCAGCGACCTTCTGGGCGTTTTGTTGCGCCTTCATAACAACTTCAATAAATTGATCAGGGGCTTTTTCAATCGCCGAAAAAACAATTGAAGGGTCTGATTGAATAGTTTCTTTGATTTGTTGCGCGGTCGGCGCACACGAAGCTAATAAAAGCGCGATAACTGAAAATTGTGAAATACGAATGAGTTGATTCATTGAATCCTCCATTAAGATGTTGGATTTTAGAATAACAGTTCGAATTTTTTATCGTGTCAGGCTTATGTGAATCGTTTGTAAATTAAACTTTACAAAACTTTAAGGCGATACCCCACCGAACGTACTGTTTCGATCAGCTGATCATCGATTTTCTGCCTTAAAAGCATAATATGCGTATCTACGGTGCGGGTCGTTGGGTAAACTTCATACCCCCAGACTTTGTTTAGTATCTCAT
>CAMLRE010000114.1 GCA_946482355.1 uncultured Bdellovibrio sp. | reverse complement strand
AGATGATGAAAGAGTGCTGGCTATAAGAGAGCGCCCCCGTGTGATTGAACAAATGGTGAATTTATTTTTGTTTGCCACAGAAAAAAATAATGTTCATTTTCTTTCGCATATTGAAAAAGGCGGGCGAGGCTGTTGTGTTGAAAACGAATGGCTTGTTTACTATGAAGGAACACGCCCGCAACATATACTTCGGTTAAAAGAAATTCCGGTAACTCTTGGAGGAAAAGCTCTCTTTAATATAGCTAATGTTCTTGCGGCTTCGGCAGCTTGTATTTCGTCAAAAATTTCTCTGGAACAGCTTCGAACCGGATTGAAAGAATTTAAACCCACTGAAGAAAATCTTGGTCGCTTTAATGTTTATAAAATTCGCGATAACTATGTGATTTTAGATTATGGTCATAATGCAGAAGCTTTTCATTCTGTGGGTCATTATTTAAATGAATTAAAAGGGTACCGTAAAAAAGTGATCATGAGTCTGCCTGGTGACCGGCCAAATGAGTTAATAAAAAAATGTGCAAATCAGGCATCAAATTTTTGCGAAGAAATTTATTTTAGAGATGATTTAGATCTTCGTGGACGAAAGTACTTAGAAGTTCCGCAACTGTGTTTAGAGGCCTTAGCAGAATCAGGGGCCTATTGTCAGGCCTCTATTATTTCGCAAACTTCGGCTTCCGTTTATAAAGTAATTGACCAACTCAAAGACGGAGAAATTTTAGTTATCTTTTATGATACGCTTGCCGAAATTCTTCCGACGATTTTGGATTATGACCCACAGCCTGTGGATTATATTCCGGATGTTTATACAAAAACCGCAGATATTATCGGCAATTACTATAGATCGGCAATAACAACCCAACCGGAGGAGCAAACCAATGCTCATTCTATTTAAAAATGGATCGGCGTTTATTAATAATCGGTTTCAGATTTGCGATATTTTAGTTGGTGGCGGCAAAATTTTAAAAGCGGGACGAATTTCTGAAAGCAGTTTATTGCACACACATCTGGAGCTGGAAATTCTAGATTGCAAAGATAGGTACATAGTTCCTGGTTTTATCGATTCCCAGGCGCATATGGCCGGAGGAAGCGGAGAAGCTGGATTTCTTTCGCAACCTCCGCGTGTTGTTATTGAAGAATGTATTCGAGGAGGAATTACGAGTATCGTGGGGTGTATTGGAGTAGATACATACACCAAAACGATGAGTAATCTTTTTGCTTCAGTGAGAGCTTTTCGCGAAGCTGGTTTAAGCGCTTATGCTTATTCTGGAGGGTACGAACTTCCGCCGAAAACTCTGACGCAAAATCTTTCGACAGATATATTATATGTAGAAGAAATTATTGGCGCAGGAGAAGTGGCTATCGCAGATCATAGAGCTGCCGAGCCTACCGCGGATCAATTAGCTCGCATTGTTGTTGATTCTTATGTAGCTGGAACTCTTACGCGAAAAGCAGGTGTTACAAGAGTTCATGTTGGCCCGGCTGAGAGAAAACTACAAACAGCCCGTGAAATATTTGAAAGACATTCGATTCACTACGATTCACTTTATTTTACGCACATGGATCGATCGCGAGCTTTGGTTGTTGAAGGAATTGAGTTTGCAAAAAAGGGAAGTTTTCTTGATTTTGATATTCATGAAAACGATTTGCACACCTGGTATAAGTTTTATCTTGAAGAAGGTGGACCGCCAGAGCAGCTTTCGTTCTCGACAGATGCCGGTGTTTCAACACCGACAGAACTGTGGCGTGAAATTCAAAAGTGTTGCATAGACAGCGAATGTAAATTGGAACAGTTACTCCCGCATATCACCACTGTTCCTGCAAAAGCTCTTAAGCTAAATACAAAAGGAACAATATTTGAGGGTTGTGATGCTGACCTGGTCACTGTTGATAAAAAAGATTTAGAAATTCGCGACGTTATCGCAAATGGAAAGTTTTTTATGAAAGACGAAACATTTCAGTTTGTTGATCAACCTTTTACAATAAGAAGAAAGAGTGATTGGTATGGCTACCGTTCGCAAACAACCCTTAATTAAAAAAAACAATGGAACTGCACGCACCGCTAAACGTTTAAATAAAGGAACATTAATAATTATCGGCGGCCGTGAAGACAAAGAAAAAGACATGGCGATCTTAAAAGAAATTGCCGAAAAAACCGGGCGCGCCAAATTAGTTATTGCGACTTTGGCAAGCCAGGTTGCTGATGAAGTCTGGCAAGAGTATAAAAAAATATTCTACTCGCTGGGGGTGAAGAATTTAGAACATTTTAATATTGGACAGCACCACGAAGCTTCAGAACCTGATAATATTGCAAAGTTTAAAAACGCTCACTCAGTTTTTTTTACCGGTGGTGACCAGCTAAAAATCACCACAAAAATCGGCGGAACACCGGTAATGGACGAGGTCATGAAAATTTATAAGTCGGGTGGTCTGATTGCAGGAACTTCTGCAGGTGCGGCCATCATGGGAAAAACCATGTTAGTCGGCGGCGATAGTATGGAATCACATAAAGTCGGAAACTGGATGATGTCGCCTGGTCTTGGTTTTATTGAAGACATTATTATCGATCAGCATTTTGCCCAACGTGGAAGAATCGGTCGACTATTAGGAGCCGTTGCTTTAAATCCAGGAATTATGGGAATAGGTATCGATGAAGATACGGCTATTGTTGTGAAAGACGGCGTGATTAAAGTGATTGGCACAAATGCTGTGTATGTTGTTGATGGACATAATGTAAGTTCAACAAATATTTCCGAAGCTGATGCTGAAAAAACAATGTCGATGCATGATGTGCGTTTACATATTTTAGCCAACCAGGAAAAGTTTCATTTACGTAAACGTGAAGTTCTAAAAATTTAAAAAAGAATCGTTGCCTTAAAACAAAGACAACGATTCTACGGGGTGCAATTCAGTTACGAGGGTAACTGAATGAGGGGATTTAATTCATTCTTAAATTTTGATCCTGATCTTGTCCGGGATCTTGATCAGCTCCAGTTTTCAGGTTGTTGTTAAGCACTTGCCACATGGGTTTTGTCGAAGGAACCATATCCTGGACAAAGTACCACCAGAAATAGCCGCCGATAAAACGGTCTTGATTAATACTCATGCCGTAATAACGTTCGATCATATCTGTTTTAGCTGCCTGGGATTTTGTAGTGCCGATTTCGCCAAACCCGATTTTTGAATTTGGAAACATTTGCGCTAGTTTTGCGAAAACATTTTCCCAGTTTGGACGTAAGCCGTTGCAATCGTCTTCATAGTAGCTGACTAAAACGTAATCCAGGCCTGATTTCATTCGCGCAGGTACATTTTTATTCGCCCAAGTAAACATCTCTTCACTTGGGTACATCCAGCAGTCTTCGTTGTAATACAATGTTAACGCCGTGGTTTTTCCTTTTGATTTGATAAAGTCATACGCGCTGGTCATTTTTTGCACGACATCGGTGGTATTACCTAGCCATTCGCCGTTAATTTCATTTCCGATTTCCCAAATATCAACATACGAGTTCAAGGCGTTATAATACTCTTGGGTGCGGGCTAAGTACTGTGCTGGCGTTACGCTTTTTACGTAGAAAGAATCTAAAAGTTCTCCCATAACGTAACTTACGTTATGAATTTTTTGCGTAGGGCTTGCGTAATAAGACGCGGCCATATTTTCATCAAACACGATACGTGTTGTTGGTTTTTTTGAAAGTGTTTTTAATGAATTAACAACATCATTGATGTTCGCCACAGAATCCACAGTAACACCATACATTTGTGTCACCGGTGCAGGTGTTGGCGTGGGTGTCGGCGTCGGCGTAGGTGTAGGAACCGGAGTGGGTGTAGGTGTCGGTGTAGGTGTCGGTGTAGGAACTGGCGTCGGAGTAGGCGTTTGCGAAACAGTTGGCGTACCCGAAGTAGTCGGTGTTGTTGGTTCTTCTTCTGGAGTTGAGTTAGTTGTCTGGTTATTAGATCCAGGGGTTGTTGCAGAGTCTTCTTTGCAAGAGAAAGACGACAAAGTTAAAAGTAATAATAAAGAAACGACTAGATTTTTTTTTGTTTTATTTCTTTTTTGCATAGTCCTGCGAGAATAAGGAACGATCGCAGTGAATAAAACCCTGGCAGTCCATTTAGCAGTAAAAACTGATCGATGGTCCTGCAGCAAAAAATTGATCTTAATTTATTATCGGAAATAAAAAAACGTTCAGACGTTTGTTTGAAAAATTATTTTGTTTTTACGATTTCAGCTAATTCAAGGCTCACTTGTTTAAATTCATTATCAAGTGCCGGCACCAAAGTTTTAGCTTCGTTTATCTTTTGCGATTCGCCCATTTTCTCTAATTGCAGGCAAATTTGAGAAAGTTGTAAAGCGCCCATATTTCCTGAGCTTGATTTTAAACTGTGGGCTTTCTCCTGAAGGGTGCGGGAGTCATTTCCAGCGATAGCTGTATGAATTTCTTTAATTAAAGCTTCAGATGTTCTGATATAGACGCCGTGAAGTTCGGCTAATAAATCCATGCCTCCAAGTGCTTTGAGATTTTCAATCACATCTGCATTTATACTTTTGAGTTGATTCATAACGACCTTCTTTTATTTAATTAAAGCTTAACCAACATCTGGGCTTTACCGCAAATAAAAGTTTGGTCACAATATTAAAGTATGTCGAAGTTAGACGAAGCGATAGCAAAAATGCCACGGTCTTTATTAGTGTTTCTGGTGTTAGCTGGTGCACTGGCTTTTATTGTTTCACAAAATCCGTTATCGGACGGTTGCGAAGTTGAAATCACTAATTTTGCGCGCGAAGTGCGAGGAATTATTACGGCCTATAAAACCAAAAAGGGCCGGCAGTTTGCGACGCTATCGTACGCTCTTGATCAATGTAAAGAGGGAAACACCCAAGGAAGCTGCGAAGATTACTTTAAAGCCCTAAAGCGCGTTGCGGATGCCACACGCGTCGTTTCGCCGAAATGTTATCCGAAATTAAAACTTGAATACGAAAACCTAACTCAGGTATTAGCCACGGGTGTAAAAGTAATGGCTCTGGTGGCATGGGGGGATAAACCTCCTGAAGGCATTGGTCAGCGTTTAGGTACACTGACAGAAGGCGACGTCTACGGCTTTTGCCGCTCTAAAAACGGCTTAGTGCAGTTGACGAGCCTTGAAGAGTATAAAAATTTTCGTGCGTCTGTGTATCGTGAATTTCCAGACCGCTGGCCTGAAAATCTGCCTTTAGAGAAGAGAGCAGAAATCCCTCGTCCTCGGGCTTTGCAGTCAGTATCCAACCCAACAGGTACTCTGAAAGAGAGTGACGTGTACGAGCGGAGTCTTTTTTCGCTTCGTTGTGATCTTTACCAATAAACATTATAAACCTGCCAGTTGGATGTAGCGCCATTGTTTAGAGTTGTCGTTTTTAACTTCGCCTACGAAATAAAGATTATCTTCAGTCGTGCTTTGAATAACGAAGCGCGATTTCGTTTTTTTGATGATACGCCATTCAACTGGATGTAAGCCGAATTCGCGTAAACCTAGTTGTAAGCTCATTAACTGTGTATTTGCCGATAATAAATTAAACATTTTGTCCCCCGATGTTTTTTTGCGTGCTCCTCAGCACGACTTGTTGCTTTTGGTTTATTGCAAGATGAGGTGACAACTTTGAACAGGCGGATTTACGATATATTTGAGTTCAGCTTAGGAGGACTCCATGATTTCGGAAAAGTTCCAAAAAATAGGATGGTTAAACACTCTTTCAAAGGTTTTCACCTTAGAATTTATAGTGCTGCTGCTATGGATTCCTTGTGTAATTTTTATATTTAAATTTATTCAGGATAGAAAGATTGCTGGATTAGTTGCAGGAGCAGGGTTTCTGGCCATTCCACTGTTTAATATTTATCGTGAAAGAAAAAGTACGGCCGAAACATCTTCAAGATTAACAAGAGTGGCCGCCAGCGGATTATTCTTTTTGCTCTCGGCGATGCCGATTTTTCTATATCGTGTATTTAACTGGGATAAAAACTTAGAAGAGATTTCTATTTTCGGATTAATGACAGGCCGTCAGCTTCACAGCTTCTCAAACATCTTATTCGTAGCCATGATCTTAGTGTATTTCGTGACGAATATCTTAGATGCCCGCAAGGCAAAGTAATCGTTTGCCTCTAAGGACGAAAAAAAACGGCGCTTTTTAGGCGCCGTAAGGGATCACAACAACAAGGTTGTAACGTCTTATTAATATATCAGATTAGTACTCGAAAGTAACTGCATTGATAAGTTCTGGACGTGAACTTGTATCGTATGCATCTGTACCATTAGGTAATAAGCCTAAAGTACGTGCCTTTTTGATCGCTCCAGCTACTTTCTTTTGTTGAGAAAGTGATAATTTAGAAATACGAGCTGGAGTGATTTTACCAGCGTCAGCGATAAAGCGGCTTAAAGAAGCTGGATCTTTATAGTCAAAAACGTGGTCGCCAGTGTATTCTGAGCGGTATTTGTTGCGAACTGTTTTACGGTTTTCTTTTCCGTTATTTTCTTTTTCCATTTAAACCTCTTGCCAATTGAAGAATAACTGAATATACCAGAAAGCTCGGTTTTGGAAGTACTTTTTTGTACTCGATAAGAATAAATTAGGAGTTATAAATGAGCCGTTGTGAATTATCAGGCAAATCGCCAGTAGTTAAAAATTTAGTGAGCCACTCGAATATCAAGACTAAATCGACGGCTATGCCAAATGTGCAAAGAAAACGCATATTTAGCAAGACTTTAAACCAGATGGTGCGCCTTTATATGGCAACTAGCACTATTAGAGATATGGAACACACAGGTGGTTTCGACAAGTACATCTTAAATCAAGATGACTCTGTTCTATCTCAACGCGCTTTAGACGTTAAAGCTCGTATCCGTCGTAAAATGAACAAAGCTAAAAAAGCGTAATATAGGGACTATATATGTTAAAATTAAAAATCAAAAAAGGCGACAAAGTACAAGTTATCGCAGGTGCTGATAAAGGCAAAAAAGGCACTGTATTAGAAGTTAGCCCTACAGCTATGAAAATCAAAGTTGAAGGCGTTAAAGTACAAACTCACTATGATAAAAAAGACGGTCTTCT
>CAMLRE010000113.1 GCA_946482355.1 uncultured Bdellovibrio sp. | reverse complement strand
TGCTGGCGTCGTCAGTAATGCGGTAGACCAGGGGTAGAATCTCTTCTGCTTCCGCATATGTAAAATGCTTGTTCTTTTGAACGTTGAAAATCTCGATCAATTTAAGTCCCCTGCTCACGAAAATTTATGGACTCTTTATTTGCCAACTTACCTAAAGTTTCAACGAAGAAATCGGCGATTGTATATTATATAAAATGCGCTATTTGCCTGCGGCATTGTGAATTATTTGCCGCCGGCAAAATGGCTAAAAAACTAGCTGTCGGAATTCGAGTAACCGAGCAATTGTCCCCCGAAAAAGATTACAAGAGCTACGATCATACCGATAATAAAGATCCACTTGATGATCTTACCAAATCCCCAGCCTTCGTCTTTAGTTTCTTCCACATACGCCACTTTTTCAGGGGGTGGGCGCATTAAGCCCGAACGTGGGCCAGGAAGGCTTCCACCTTCGGCTTTAGCAATAGAACGTGAGGTCGGTTTACGACTAATTGAGCTACGCGAGGATTGCTTGGTAATTTGTTCCGCTTCATCACCCAGAACGGCGCGATAACGCGGTCTATCTCTGTAAATAATACGTGATTCACGAGGCTTTCTTTTACGCCCGCGGCCACCTTCTTCGTCGCCCTCTTCTTCGATCAAACGCTGATTGCCATCACCACCGGCGATACCATCTGCTGTTCCTCGCCCTGCACGGCGCGGCCTTGTATTCGCATTCTGATCACTGTTACTGCCACCGCTACCATTACCGCCTACAGCATCTCTATCACCGCGGCCAGCTTCAGCTGAAGACGGATCACTGGAACTTCCGTTTGAATTCGATGAATTATTGGAATTCGAATTTCCTTTGCCGTTGCTATTTTTACTACTGCCACCAGCAGCACTGCCATTGGCAATCGGTGGTCGACCTTCAGCTACAGTGAAAGGTTTAAAACCTGATTCACATTTATAATCTGAGCTTAAGTGTTTTTTTAAGTCATCATTTCTGATACCCAATGTTGGCAACTCGCCGTACGCCATAAGACACTCTGTATATTTTCCTAAATAATTATCGATGAAGTTACTCATGCCACTGAAGGCACCCTTCATAATAAAAATGATAGCTACGGCGATTGAAACAATAAGAATGTATTCGACCACAGCCTGACCGCTGTTTCGACCACGCAATACGAAGCCGATTTTGCGTGCTCGCAAAATTGAACGTCTTGTTTTTTGTTCTAGCTCTTGTTTCACCTATGAACTTATCGGAAGATAAGGGCAATTGGTGAAAAATATGAGACGATTTTTATTGGTTTTTTCTATTTGTATTTGTTTAATTTGTATCAATCTGGCACAGGCCCAGACCACCACACAACCTCAGCCACCAGCCCAAGTCACCGTTCCCTCTTTTAGTCCCGGAGCCCCCCAAGGAGCAGCACAACCTGTTCAAAATGGCTCTGGCCGACCAGCCATCACTTCGGCTCCCGTCAGTGGCAAATATTATGAGTATCAATCTTACTGTCGTGCCCCGCTTGAGTTTAAATCTTTTCTTTCTGAGTCTGAATTTCAAATGGCTCTTGAACCTTTCAAAACCACCTTTAATGCGAAAAAAACTTTCGCCAATTTTGAACCGATGGTGGATTTTTTAATTAACGAAGGTCACACCAAAGAAGCTCGTTCAATGGTTATTGAAAACAAATCATTACTGACAGTTCCCCAGGATAAAGCCTTACAGGCTCGAATCTTAACAGCTGACCGTAAATACCGTGATGCACTTTCAATCTTGGATTCGATCACTGATGACAGCAAAAATGACCTGATCGTTTTAGCCGAATACTCTCGTGTTTATCGTAAACTCGGAAATTTATTTGAAGCTAAAAGTGCCCTTCAAGACGCAATGAAGATCGACAAAAAAAATGTGAACAAATATCTTTTAGATCTTTGCATTTTAGAAACAGAAGATTCAAATCACGGTGAAGTTGATGTTGTCTGTCCTCGAGTAATTAAAGCGTTTCCAAAAGATAACTTAGCTTTAATTTACTTAGGCATTTCTCAGCGTGAACGTATGAATTATAAAGACGCGCAAAAGCAATTTGAAAAATCAGCCCAGATAGAAAAAAACGAATTTGCTTTAACTTGTTTAGGCGAGGTTTTTTATTTACAAAAAAATTACGGTAAAGCGATCGAGGCCTTTAAAGACGCCACAGTGGTTGAGCCCAAATCAGGCCGCGCCCAGTTAGGCGCTGCTCAATCGTTATATCAACTTTTACGTTATGACGAGGCTTTACCGTATTTCATTAAAGCCTGCCAGTTAGATAAGTCTTCGGCGGTTCGCTTTAGAGAAGCTCAGGCCCCCCTAGAAGCCGCGAAAATGAAGGCTTCTACGGCGTACTACCATGGCATCCAGCAATGCGCTGGAATCCACTAATTGAGCAATGCAGCCGGCCAGGCTACTGAACGATTCCACCGATTAAGTCGTATTCCATACTTTCAGTGATTTCTACTTTAACGATATCACCGATTTTAGCTTCACCGTCGTTAATTAAAACAACACCATCAATTTCAGGGGCTTGCTGTGAAGTACGGCCTTGTAATAACAATTCAGTTTCTTCAGAGTAACCTTCAACTAAAACTTCAACTGTTTTACCAATGAAAGCTTCATGTTTAACTTTAGAAATATTTTGCTGAATCGACATTAAAGCATCATGACGGAAGTCTTTGATGTGATCCTCGATTTGGTCAGTCATTTTTCCGCCCGGTGTGTTTTCTTCAGGCGAATATTTAAAACAACCAACGCGGTCAAATTGTTGCTCAGACACGAACTTTAATAATTCTTCAAATTGCTCGTTTGTTTCACCAGGAAAACCTACGATGAATTGTGTACGAATCACAGCGTCTGGAATTTCAGTGCGGATACGTTTTAACGCCACTTCAATTTCTTCGCGAGTCATCTTACGGTTCATTTTTTTAAGAACGTCGTTATTGATGTGCTGTAATGGCATATCAAAGTATTTTACAAACTTAGGATTTGATTTCATTAAATCGATAAGCTCTTGTGTGATTCCATCTGGATATAAATAAAGCATACGAATCCATTGGATACCGTCAACTTCAGCCAAAGCTTTTAATAATTCAACCGGAGATTCTTTCGCATTCGGATCTTTACGACGTAAATCCCAACCGTAATCTGTGAAATCGTGAGAGATAATAATTAATTCTTTAACGCCACCGGCAGCTAATAATTTAGCTTCGTTCACGATGTTAGAAATTGTGCGTGATTGTAAATTACCGCGAATTAAAGGAATCGCGCAGAACGCACAACGTTTCATACAACCTTCAGAGATTTTTAAATACGCTCTGTGTTTTGGCTGTGAGTTTACACGTGGAGTAGCTTCCTCTTGAAGGTACGTTGGTAAGTTAAAGAACGTTTTTTTCTTTTCGCCCGCGTCGTGGTTTTTTAAGATCTTTGCGATATTTTGAAACTCACCGCTACCAACGAACAAGTCAGCTTCTGGTAAACCTTCAACTAATTCATCTTTATAACGTTGTGTTAAACAACCGGCCACAACCACTTTTTTGATTTGGCCTTGTTCTTTTAAAGACGTCATATCTAAAATTCTTTGGATAGATTCTTTTTTTGATTCTTCGATAAAGCCGCAAGTGTTCACAACAACTGTATCAGCGTCTTCAGCGTCGGCCACAACTTCGTAGCCATCTTTCATCAGCGTTCCCGCCATGATTTCGCTATCAACTAAGTTCTTCGGGCAACCTAAGCTAATAAAGTGAACTTTTTTAGGACCTGTAGTTTCGGGAGTTTGTTTTTGGCTCATTGGCTTACGACCTCATCGGATTTAAGAGCATTGTATTTAAATAATTTAGATGAAATTTCTGTAGTGTAGTTCGGCTTTTCAAAATTGATCTGAATTTCTGAACCCACATCGTCTAGGTACGACATCTTTTGTAAAGCTTGGTCTTTTTTTGAAAACACTAAAGTCATTGGTTTTAATGTTTTCGCTTTATCTTCAAGAACTAAAGTTAGTGTCTCATTATCGCTGGAAACTGTTTTAGTTTTAAAGTTTGAAAAGAATTTTTTTGGATTACCGAAAAGGTTAGATAAAAGACCTAATTGGTTTTTATCGTTCACTTTAAGTAAAATAACTTTTCTTTTTCCATCCGGATCAAGTTCTTGGTCAGGATAAGAAATTAAATATGCTTTTTTTCCATCAAAAATCATTTCTGATTTTTTTTCGCCTTCAAGTGATAAATTTAATTTACCCGTTTGGTGAGTCATTACACCTTTATCAGTTGTTTTAGTGCCTAGCGCTTTTTTCTCAGTCAGCATTTCAAGTTTGATTTGCACACCAGATTTTTGATTATATTTTTTTAAGATATTTTCAGCCTGCGTTTGATCGCTGATTTTAGCTTTCGATTTCGCAGCAGCAACGCTTGCAAACGGCATTAAAACAATAGCCGTAAGCAAAACAAAAATTTGACGAATTTGAGAGTGAAATTGCATGTCTTTGGTATATCAGATGCCGCCCTTTTCAACAACGGTAATTACTCAAAGTTCACTCTGACAACTTCACGATGAAACGCGGCCCATAGTTCGATGTTTTCCGGACACACCTGATGGTTTTTTAAAACGTTATATGCGGCTTCATAAGAAGCTCCTGTAGTAATGACATCATCCACCAGCACAATTGTCGGGGCCAGACGCAGACGCTCTGTAAATTCTTCATTCAGGGTAAAGCTGATTTTACGGCGTTCTTTCTTGGATTTTTGCTTTTGTTCGAGTGAATCTAACGCTGAAGTTTGCAAAGCTTCAATAACTTCACCCCCAAATTGTTCGACCAACCCTTGCGCCAGATAAAGCGAATGTTTACGTTTTTTACGACTCGGAATCGGAACAAAAATCGCGGTATTTTTAATATGTTCTGGTGGTACAAAGTAGCGCGAAAGCTCATGCCAGAGCGGTTCTGCCAAAGGTGACTTAAGCAAATACACATAACTTGATAACAGACGGCTTTCGCCGGGAATCCAATGAAACAAAAAACGAAAAGGCAATTCGGATTCCGGAACTTTCGAAGCTTCAACCTGCGAAGAAAGATAATGATCAAGAATATGATATTCACACGACAAACAAAGCCCGCGCCCATGCACTACAAGCGAACCACAGCCCACACAATCAACAATGAACAATCTGTAAAACCAAAAACGTAAAGCTTTCCACATCATGTGGGTTTAGTTTGCAAATGTGTGGCCGGATTTTTTAAATATTGTGATAAGGAATGCGTTTAATGATGGTAAACGCGCGGTAGATTTGTTCAAGCGCCACAGTTTCTGCAACCAAGTGGTTCATCACCATTTTTGAGAGTGAAACCTTAAGCTGGGCACGGTTTTTAATATCATCAGATACGCCGAACGCCCCGCCAATAATAAATACTAAACGTTTTTTACCAGACATTTGCGCGGCTTCGATTTGTTTTGAAAATTGGAGTGAATCTAGGTCTTTGCCTTTTTCATCAAATAAGATCACATAATCATCGTTGGTGATTTTTTTTAATAAATCTTCTGATTCTTGTTTTTTCTTAGCGGCGGCATCATCACGATCCGTTTTTGATGATTTCAGCGAAATCACCTCAAACGGAATAAACGGATTTAATTTTTTAGTGTAGGTCGCAACCGCAAGATCAAACCATTCTTCTTTGGCTGTTTTAAAGTCAAATAGAACGGCTTTCATAATTATTTTTGGCCAGTTTTATCAGTAAGTTTAAATTCCTTACCGTCTTTCCAAAGTTCTTCCATGCGGTATTCTTGACGAACGAAATCGTAGAATAAGTGAACGATTAATGGACCGTAATCCACAACCACCCAACGACCTTCATCAACACCTTCAACGCCTAATGGGTAAACGTTGAATTCTTCTTTAACAGCTTGAACTAAGTTTTCAGCCATAGAAGCCGCGTGACGAGTGCTTGTACCAGAAGCGATTAATGTAAAGTCAGTTGTTGTTGAGCTGTTACGGATATCGTAACCGCGAACCGCGATACCTTTTTTATCAAAAAGAACCTGAGCACAAAACTCAGTGAATTTTTCGTAATCGCTGATTTTTTGATTCGCTTGGCGGTAAAGTTTATGTTCTTTGATATAACTTTCTACTGCTAGTGGTAAAAACTTATCTACAGGACGGCCTACGCGTAATTTTTTGCGTAATTCAGACGAAGAAATGTCCATGTCTTGTAAAGTTAAGAACTCGATTGAACGGCCAGTTGTTAATTCAACTGCACCGAAATCGCTTTCAGCCACTAAACCTGATAAGTACGCTGGAAATTCAGACTCAGTTTCAGGAATTTGATAACCCGGGCGAGTTGTAACAACTAGGTTTACTTCAGAAAGAATTTTTTTAAAGTCTTTCCACTCGTTAAAAGTTTCAAAGTTATCAGCACCGATAATTAAATATAAATCTTTTGATTCGTAAGATTTGCGTAATTCTTTGATTGTATCAATTGTGTAGCTTTTGCCACCGCGTTTTAATTCGATATCATCAATGAAAAAAGCATCGCCGTAAGTAGCAAAAGCTAATTTAGCCATCGCTAAACGATGTTCATCAGAAGCTGTTTCTGTGGGAACTTTTAACGGGTTCTGGCTATTAGGAATAATATGGATTTTATCAAAACCCATTTTCTTTTGAACTGTTGTTAAGCTGTTAACATGGCCATTGTGTGGAGGATTAAAACTTCCCCCGAAAATACCGATTTTCATTTCTTTTACCCTTGTTCTTCTTCGCCATTTTTCGAAGCCATCACTTTTTCAGCGATCGCCTGAAGTAATTCATTAATGTTTTTTCCTGTAACGCCGGAAATGGCGTAACCATCGACACCAAATTTTTTCTTGAATGTCTGTTTTGTTTTTTCAATTTGGTCAGCTGATAATAAATCGATCTTGTTAAATACAACGATTTGTTTGCGCGCTGATAACGGAAAGAACCCGTCTTTATCTTTATTCATTTCATCGTATTTTTCGATTTCAAAATTGATATCCTGAAAGTCTTGAACCGGATCGCGGCCAGACATTCCCGAAATATCTACGATGTGAACGAATAAACTCGTGCGCTCGATATGCT
>CAMLRE010000112.1 GCA_946482355.1 uncultured Bdellovibrio sp. | reverse complement strand
AATTAAGCCCACTTTTAAACCGCGGGCCGCAGCGTCTCTGGCAACACCGGCACCGGTAATACCACCGCCTAAAATTAATAAATCAAAATGTTCTGATTCCAGTCTTTGAAGGTTGATGGCTCTCGTTTTATAAGAAAAATCTTTCATGCTTCCCTGCTCGAATTTCTTTCTACTTTGTTGTTTTTACCCAAACACATTCATCAGACCATTTTTGAAACTTAAATGCGGCATTTTCAAAATGTAAAGTTTCGACCGATTTTGGTAAAACCACTTTTTGTAAATGTTTATCGCGCGAAAGTTTAATGGCAATTTCAGCAAGTTCGGCTTCAATTTTAAAATCGCTGGCAGTGATCATCTCAATCCAAAGCGTTTGTGTATGACCTTGAAAAAATAAAAACGGCTGTCCTAAGAAAAAACCCTGAAGTTTATTATTTTCATCATAGGCGATAAAACTCCACCCCATTTTGAGGTAATGCTCTAAAGCTTCTTTACGAAAACGCGAATTCCATACCTGCATCATCAGTTCCATCTCGTCAGGAAATTCAACGCGCAGTTTGTCTTCAGCAAACTGATACACCGAGGGAACATCTTCAATTTGGGCAATGCGGTACTTTATAGACATTTGTCTATTTGAACTTAATTTTTTAGTAGAGCCAAGTCCTAACCAGATGTAACATCACTGTGTGAATTACAAACCATATCCTTCCGAATTTTGGGCCCAGATCGAAAAAACAATTGCCGAGTTAAAAAAGGCGCAAAAGCCACTTATTGCAGCTTTTGATGCTGACGGTACTCTTTGGGATACCGATTTAGGCGAAAACTTCTTTCATTATCAAATTGATCAAAAACACGTGCCTCTTCCAGAAAATCCGTTTGAGCACTACCTTGAAATGAAAAAGATCAATAATGATCCACGATCGGCCTATGTGTGGTTAGCGCAGATCAATCAAGGTAAATCCGTTGAGCAAGTTCGTAAATGGGCGCAAGAGGCCTTTGAATCTATCAGACCAAATCCGATCTTTTCCGAGCAGCAGCGTTTGATTGAATTACTTAAAAATCACGGCGTACAAATTTATATTGTGACAGCGTCGATTAAATGGGCCGTTGAACCAGGTGCTATGGCGCTAGGTTTAGGTGCTGAAAACGTGATTGGTGTTGAAACAGTCGTTAACAACGGCATCATTTCTGAAACGCCGGTATTACCGATCACTTACCGTACCGGAAAAGTTGAAGCCTTATTAGCTCATACGAAAAAGACTCATCCATTTTTTGCCAGTGGCAATACGATGGGTGATTACGAATTATTAGATAATGCGACTCATTTACGTTTAGCGGTAAGTGCTGCTTCTCGCGATGATCGTTTATTTAAAACTGAGCAAGAATTGGCGACAGCGGCTAAAGAAAAGAACTGGATGCATCACCGTTTCATCTAGGAAGGAATCTGCGTGCTTAATCTTATTAAAAATCTTTGTATTGTTTTTATCAGCGTGGCTATTGCGTTAATGGTTTACACACGTTTTAAAAAAGAAATGGCCGCCGATAAAATGCATAAAGAAGTTTACACGCGCGCCCTTCAGGTTAAAAAGCACATTTTAAAATATAAAAAGCCCTCACGTGTTGAAATTGAAACCTTCACGAAACGTTATCAAAAAGATATTGAAGACATTAAAGCTTTAAAAATTCCATTAGATGAAAATTCAAATTTTTATATGCAGGTTCAGTTATTCAGCGAAGATACAGATGAAAGCTCGCCTTTAATTCTTCAGATAAAATTTAAGGACTTGAAAACTCAAGCCCTTATTAAAGAAGACAGTATTAATTTAGAATAAAAATTGTGCTTTTAAACCTCGAATAAATCTATATTCAAACAAGCCAGTTTTTGCGGTTTGGTTTTGGTAATTTTCGAATTCAAATCCGCAATTAAATTTGTAATACCTTTTTTTAGTTCATCATACATTTCTTCTGAAATCGACATTGGTGCTGTATAAAACATTTGAGTTTTAGATACCTGATCCATTTTGCTAAAGGCTTTTACGCGCCAAGAAATCTGACGTTGTTTCACAAAAGGCGAATCGGCTTCTAGATGAGTACGCGCTGGCCCCATACGGTAGCCATTTTCGGTTTGTATGACTAAATTCATCCTTAGCAAGACATCCAGCATCTTCACTATTTCTTCTTTTGAAATTTTAAATTGGTCAGCTAACGAATCGACCGTTTGATAACCGTCAATAGAAGTCTGTAATCGAATGGCACTGTACATCCAGTTAGAATAAAAAACTGCCTTATCAGCTTCGCTAATCACCACATCTTTAGCGACGACATTTTCTAAGCTTTCTTTTCGCTTCTTCTGTGTTTTTAAAATTTCTGCATGAAAGTATTCTTGTAATTTATGGCTGCCGGCCCGTTCATAATTAACTAATAGTAGAAAATAATCTTTTTCTAACTGTGTTAGACCTAAAAAATCAGCCAGTAAGATTGCGTGTTCCAACGATAAATTTTTGGCTCCATTAAAGATCTGCGTAACCAAAACAGTGCTGATTCCCAAAGCTTCGGCGAACTTCACGAATTGCCCGTGCCCCTTATTAGGTTGTTTTTCACGCCATTTATTGATGAACTCTTTGTAACTCTTAAAGTCAAATACTGTCATATTTCAATAGGTTACAACACTTTTAACTAAAAGCTAATTATTTATATAATTATTAGCTAACTAGTAAATGATACTTTTTTAAGCATTCGATATATTGGTTTCACAAACAACAACAAGCCGAAGCGACCAACCCTCGCTTTGGCAAAATAAACCGCGAGCCCCCCTCGCATAAAAGAAAAGAGGATTTTATGAAATCAGTTACGAAATCAATTTTAGCAGTACTTGCTCTTACATCGTTTGCTAATGTGGCTTTTGCCGGAAGCTACGATTTTGAATGCAAGGCTTACTCGTTAAACAAAGCAACAAATCAGTTATCTGAAATTAATGTAACAAGAGACGAAGTAAGTATTGATTTTGGTGTAGCTGAAAGCGTGGACTCAAATATCCCATTGCTTGCTGGCGAACAAACATATGTTAATTCAAAAGAATCAGTAAAAGTAAAAGCTAAATTAGAATCAGAAATCATTAATGTTGAGTCTGATAATATGGGTCCTCAAAACTACAAACTACGTATGTACAAAGCACAACTTAAAGTTCAAAGAAATGGCACTAAAGCGATCTACACTGGAGTATGTACTGAAACTACAATCGAAAACTAATTATCAAGTTGAAGGCGGCAGAATTACACTCTGTCGCTAGAGGCTTTTCTTCACCCCTTATTGAGGCTTACTTTTTGTATTTTTAATCTGTATGAAACAAAATCCATTCAAATCTATTTTAACTATTTTAATAACGCTTTTATTCGTTTTGCTGTCGAACTCTTATTATAGACATAGCAAAAATTGGAACGACAAATTCTCGTCTCAAAATGAAACAGCCATCAAAGGCACACGACATTTAGCTGGAGGAGAAGGTGGCGGTATAGACGGCTCCGGCGGAAACACTATTTTTTCTACGAAAGAAGATATTTCTCAAGCTTTAAATAAAGTAAAAGTCGATTTACCCGCACTGATTGACGAACTCTACAGAGAGAAAACTTACAACACTCTTTTTGATGAAAAAGCGCGACTATTTATTGATCGATTTTACGCACATACTCCAACCGCAGTTTATGCTGATGAAATTTTAGCAAATGTAAAAATAAATTTACAGGATCTGCCTTGTTCATCTCGCGAAGGTCAACGCGCGGGAAGCGCATTGGGTAATCTTCAAAACGGTGAAATTTGCTTAAGTGCAGAAAAACTTAAAATGATTCCTACAGATTCTTTATCTGATGAAATGACGGCTTTACTGTTTCACGAATTATCTCATCTTGTTGGTTTTAATGAAGAAGAGGCTCTCAGTTTGCAAAAATTTGCACTTGATAAATATCTAACTAAGAAAGCTTTATTTTCAAATCCTTCGATTGTCTATGATGATATCACATGCCGTAGCGAACAAGAGCGTATATCGGCTCGTGTTCTATTAAATTCGTTAGGTCAGCGCATTTTAGTTAGCGATTTATCTGTGGGAGAAAAAATTATTAAGCTTAATGAAGTTAAAAAATTTGTACTTAACGATAGTACTTTGTTTATCCAGGCTCCAGGCTTAGAAATAAAAGCAACGATTCCTGCAGCGGCTAGAAACAATCACATTGGATTGCGAGAGGGAACATTTTCAATCAATGGAAAAATCCAAAATATTGGTTGTAGTGTTCCGGAAACTGCTGATCTTAACTAGAAGAATATGGCAACACGCGATCTTATCGCGTAGTTGCCATTAATTTTTCGATCTCATCAACTTCTTTAGGTACTAAAGCCGTTAAGTTTTCAGAGCCTCTTTCAGTCACAAGAATATTATCTTCGATTCTAATTCCGATACCGCGTAATTCTTCTGGTGCTGTCATATCATTAGCTGGAATGTATAAGCCTGGCTCGATGGTAAACATCATACCCGCTTCGATCGGACGCGGTTCACCTTTGATCATGTAAAGACCGGCATCATGCACATCCATACCTAACCAGTGACCAATGCCGTGTGGATAGTACTTACGATGTTCGTTGGATTTCATAATATCTTCTTTACGGCCACGCACTAACGATAATTCAATCATTAGATCTGTTAAGCGGCTTTCTCCCATGGCGTGTAAATCTTTAAAGTAAATACCTGGCTTAACGTAATCGATAATTTCTTTTTGGATTTTTAAGACACCTTCGTAAACTTTTTTCTGAATCGGTGTAAAGCGGCCATTCACAGGAAACGTTCTTGTGATATCGCCAGAATAGAAATTCATTTCAGCGCCAGCATCGATTAATAGTAATTCACCATCTTCGCAAACCTGGTCGTTGAAGTTGTAATGTAGCGTTGTCGCATTGTTACCGCTGGCTACGATAAAGTTATAACCTTCACGGCCTGAACCATTTGCGTAGAAAGCATGTGATAATACGGCTTGCACTTGGCGCTCAGTCACACCCGGACGAGTAAATTTCATCGCCTCGATATGAGCTTTTGCAGAAATTTCGCAAGCAATACGTTGGTTACGTAAATCATCTTCATTTTTACGTAAACGAAATTCACCTAAGAATGTGTCAGCATCTTTGATTGTTAACAAACCGTAACCAGATCTTCCGTGCGCGCGTTTTAAATTTAATAAAACAGTTTGTACACGGTGGTCAGCTTCTGGATTTTTATATAAACGGTAATATAAATCCTCAAAACCTTTTAATAGTTCTACAGCTTTCGCTTCAAACTGTTCAATCGGATATACTTCATCGATTAAAAATTCTTTTTTTGTGCCTTCAGGTCCAAAACGAAATCCATCCCATGTTTCACGCTCAACGTTTTTTTGGCGCACAAACATAACTGTCTCTGGCGATTTGCCTGGGCGAAGTAATAAGAAAGATTCTGGCTCTTCAAAACCAGTTAAGTAGTACATATTTGAATCTTGGCGGTAAGGATAATGAACATCGTCATTTCTTACATGCTCAGGGTGCGCTGCCACTAATAGTGCGGCATCTTTAAGACCAGCCATCACTTTTTGACGGCGGCGTTTGAAAATTTCTGCGTTTTCTGTCGACTTGCGAGTCGCTTTGCTAATAGCCATATATTCCTTCGAAAGCCTGCGGCTTTACTTACCTTTTAAAGCCTATACTTATCGGCGATTTTCTTAACCTGACTGTATCCTAATTCAGAGCCTTTGACCATAATATCGCGTCGTTTATCAAAATCATCGATATCATAATCGCCCAGATCAATCTCAATCACTTCGTCAATACCGTGCGTTTTCTTATTTAAAGACGCAGCAAATTGGCCCCAGATCTGATTTTCAGCTGAATCCATTGATTTTATAATCGCTGAGTCATTTTTACCGGCAATCACGTTGATCAGAATGATTTTATTAACACCTGTCGCTTTAAGATGCTGAATCGTTAAATTTAAGTCTGTTAAATTTGCTACACTGTTACCGTAAGGTTTAATAATACCTGCCGACGGAATACAAAACGGAATAAATTGATCCACTTGCCCGCGGTTAAGCATATAGCTTGTTTTTGTTTTTAAATTTACTGAAGGGCATACAAACGGCATTTTAAAATCTAAAGTGCTTTTACGCGCAAAAGCCGCTTGGATAAATTCTTGCCAATCATCGATATCTTTAAATTTAGATAGTTCCCATTCAACTTCATTCACCGAAGCATTTTGTGCAAAAGTAGCGGCTACAACAGAACCCCATTCAATACCTGCCACACTAATTACAGGAAATTTAAATTTCTGCATTTCTTTTAATACACCGACATGGGCCCAAGCCTTGGCACCACCGGCAGAAAAAATAATCCCGAATTTTGGTAAACCTTTAACGGCACCTGTTTGAAATTGCGGTGTCACGATTTGCGGAGTCACAATCGCAGGCGTTGTTGTACTTACAGAGGGTGTTGAAGTTGTTGTTGTCGTGGTCGTTGTTTGCTGAGTTGTTGTCGTTGTTGTTCCCGAAACTACAACTTGCGGAGTAAATGGTTTTTGCGGTTGTGATCTGCGCATTAATGACTGACAGCCGGCAAAAAATAAAAACGGAACTAATAAAAGATAAAAATTATTCTTTCTTTCCATAGATGAAAAACTCCTTGTTGCCATCTTTTCCGGTAATTGAACTTTCAAAGAAAATAGTTTTCGCCTGAAAGACTTTTTCGCACAGTGAAGTGATATCAGATTGGATGGTTTTATAGACTTCAGGATCACTGACAATGCCATTTTTATCAAGGGCTTGTGGGCCACATTCGAACTGAGGCTTTACGAGAAGTAAAAAGAAGCCTTTTGTCTTAAGAAGTGGTTCCAAAAAGGCAACGACCTTCGTCAGGGAAATGAACGATACATCACACACAATACCATCGAAAGTTTCTTTAGCTAAAGCATGTGTTGGAATGTCTTTTACATTTAAGTTTTCGAAATAGGTTACCCGCGAATCATTTTTGATTTTTTCGTGTAACTGCGCTGTGCCTACATCTAGCCCGATCACTTGTTTTACTCCGCGCTGTAAAAGTGCATCGGTAAAACCACC
>CAMLRE010000111.1 GCA_946482355.1 uncultured Bdellovibrio sp. | reverse complement strand
AGCGATCGCCAAAGCTTCATCAGGTAAAGCAAAGTGATCCATACCCACTTCAACGTAACCAAAGTTTAATAACTCAGTACGCGCGTATTCATAAAGATCACGTTTATCTTTTCCTACCGGAAGATCTTCATCTTTAAATAAACGCTGTGCTGGTTTAATCCACGGAACTAAAGCAAAACTGTATAAAGCAATACGGTTTGGACGAAGTTTTTTCGTTTGTTCAATCGTGTGCTTCATCGTTTCTAAAGTTTGTTTTGCTAAACCGTAAATTAAATCGTAATTCACTGACGTAAAACCGATTTCACGCGCATAGCGAGTGATACTTTCAGTTTCTTCAAATGACTGTAAACGATTTACTAATCTTTGAATTTCAGGGTTAAAATCCTGAACACCTAAGCTGATTCGGCGAAAACCCAGTTTGTATAATGTTTCTAACTGTTCACGGTTCGTGCGACGTGGGTCAACTTCAATTGATCCTTCAAAATGTTCATCACGTTTTGTGTGTTCTAAAATCGGCGTTAATAACGCTTTTAAATGCTCTGCTGATAAAAACGTAGGAGTTCCGCCACCTAAGTGAATACCTTGAAGCTGCGCTTTTGAAAAATCAGGCACAAGTTTACGGTATAATTCCCACTCTTTTAAAACTAACTGCACATAAGGATCTTCTTTTTTATGATCTTTAGTGATGATCGTATTACAACCGCAGAATGTGCAAAGACTTTCACAGTACGGAACATGAATGTACATCGACCATGAATTTTTACCGCCATCTAAACCGTTACGTAAGTGAGTTAACCACTGCTCTTGCGTAGGGGCTACACCCCAGTACGGAACTGTCGGATAACTTGTATAACGAGGGGCTGGAATATCGTATTTAGCAAAAAGTTGTGAATCATTCATGGAAAACCTCGCGCGTGATTTGAACAAAACGTCTAACATTAGCTTCAGGCGTTTTAGGTAAAACACCATGGCCAAGACCACAGACCCAGTTAGATCGAAGTTCAGGAGTTAATTTTTTAAATCCTTCTAGGTATGTGCGGTACGTTTTTTCAAACTCATCAGCTGATAAGAATAATAAGGCTTGATCGAAGTTTCCTTGAACGAAGCCTGGTGTTGAAAGTTCTGTTTTATTTAAAATCGAAGGTAAATTCCAGCGGTGGTCAAAACCCATACCGGCCCATGGTAAAGCCAAGAATTCAGGTGTAAAAAACGCACGCTGTGTGCCTTTTGAGTAATAACCAAGTTTATTGGGGTAAGCTTTCGCTAATTCAGCCATTAAAGGCGCAATCCACTGTTGGTAAAACGCAGGCGATACTTCACCGGCCGCTGTATCAAAAATCATAACCGCGTCAGCGCCACCTTCAAATTGAATACGAATATTTTCTTTTAAAAGTGGCAACATGATTTGCGAAAATTTTTGGAATAAGTTCATGTCTTGTTTAGATTTGATTAATGAACCAGCGTGCGAGCCTTCAACGGCATAAACAAATAATGTCCAAAGACCACCGATAAAACCGATCACCTTTTTCTGTGCCGGAATTTTTTCGCGGGTTAAGATCATAGCTTCTTTTTGAAAAGACAGTTTAGGTAAAGCATCCGCCCACGGAACAAGTTTACCGATAGTGCCTTGATCTAATTGAAACCCTAAACGAGGGCCATGATCAGTGTACTCTAAGCCCATGCCTAACGCTTCAAGCGGGAATAAAATATCACTGAATAAAATTGAAACGTCGAAATCAAAATCTTGCACAGGGCCTAAAGCCACTTCTGAAGCCAGATCTGGAATTTTACAAAGATCCATAAACGAATGCTTTGCACGTAAGTTTTGATAGTGGGAGTGATAACGGCCTGCCTGGCGCATCATCCATACTGGAGGAGCTTTAGTTCCGGTTTTTAAAATCATAATTTTTCTCCTGCTTGGGCTTTACTTTCAAATACATAACCAACACCGCGAACCGAACGAATCATCTGTTCATCAGTGTCACCGATTAAATGACGAAGACGAGCAATCGCATTGTCAATGGTACGGTGGCTGGTTTCGCTATCGGATCCCCAAACCGCATCAATTAATTGATCACGGCTTACCGGCGTTCCTGCTTGGCTTGTAAGATGTTTTAAAATTTTAATATCATTCACCGGCGGATATTCGATAGATCCATCCGGTTGGTAAACAGCAAAAGTGGCAAAGTTAATTTTTACTTTACCCACTTCAACTTCAATTTGGCTGGCGTGCGCTTCAAACACATGGCCAATACGTAAAAGTAATTCTTTTAAATGAAATGGTTTTGGTACGAACTCTTGAATACCGATTTCGTAACCTTTAAGGCGCGTTTCTGGATCACCCTGCGCCGATAAAATTAAAACCGGTGGCTTATACGATAAGCTTTGAATTTTTTCGACTAAATCCATGCCATTGCCATCAGGTAAGCCTAAATCACAGATTAAAAGATCAAATGTCTCTGTGCTGATCAGATGTGTGGCTTTAGCTAAGGTGTTGGTCCATTTCACATTATAGGTTTTGCTTAAACTTGTTTTTAAGCCTTCACCTAAAACTGGGTCATCTTCAACGAGTAAAATATTTTTCTTAAAAGAAGGGCTCATCTAAGCACCCTTTCCTTTAGGCAAAATAACTAACACCATCAATTGCGAATTTTGACCTAACTTAAATTGAATTTGACCAGAAAGTTTATCGACTAAGAATCGAGTTAAATATAATCCCAAACCATTACCGTGCGATGATTTTGGTTGAATAAAGTGTTTTCCTAATTGCTCTAAGTCACCGACAAAAGCTTCGCCGTTATCTTGAAACTGAATTTCAAAATGACCATCCACTTTTTTGACCACTAACTGAACCTTTGTGGCTTTACCGTGAATCACCGCATTTTGAATGAGATTACGAAACACACTACGTAGTGCTAATTCATCAGCGTAAACAGCCGCATCAGAGGTCATACTGATTTCAATTTCGGGCCATTCACTGCGAATGACGGAAAAGATTTTTGAAATCTTCACATCTTGTAAATGCATGGCTTGTGTTTCACCGCGCGCGACCCACAATGAATTTTCTAATTGCAGATCAAGCTGGTTCATATTTTCGCCCAGACGGTTTAGCGTTTGTTGGTCAAAACCATCGCGCAATAAATCAGATTGCAGGCGTAAGCGTGAAATTGAAGTTTTTAAATCGTGAGCGAAGTTTCCGAAAAACAAACGAATCTGCTCGTGGCGCTCTAAATCTTTTTTAGCTAATAAAATTAAACCGATACCACCCACAATCACTGCTAAAAGAAAAAATAACCCTTCAGACATGATCATACGGTGCGAACGAGTGTATTCTTCAACTGACAGAAGTGATTTTGTTGTCTCAAGCTGGCGCAGACTTAATAACCACCACCATGTCGTCAAGGCCCCGATTAACACGAGCCACATGATCGACATGTAAAAGCGCAGTCTGCTTTGCGAGAGAGCTTTTAAATTCACGCTAAAGATTCTCCCATGATTTTCACCATATCGTTGATGATATCTTCAGTGTGCGCTAACGATAAGAAACCGACTTCGTAAGCGTTCGGTGCTAAATATAAACCTTTATCTAACGAATTTAAGAATAACTTTTTAAAAGTTTCTTTTTGACCCGCAGGAATTTGTTCAACTTGACGAATCGGTGATCCATCAGCTGTTTTATTATGTAACCAGAATAAACTTCCGTAACGAACAAAGTTTAACGGTAAATTTAAATTCTTAATTAAATCATTTACTTTGTTTTCTAAAAGCTGACCGCGTTGTTCTAAAACAGCCCAACCATTTTCGCGTTCCATTTTTTCTAAAGTCGCAAGACCTGCCACCATCCCGACAGGGTTCGCACTTAAAGTCCCCGCTTGGTAAACTTGACCAAGGGGAGCAATTAAATCCATTAAATCACGACGACCGCCGTAACAACCTACCGGAAATCCACCGCCTAAAATTTTTCCGTATGTGGCTAGATCAGGTTTAATTCCTAAAACTTCAGCCATACCGCCTAGGGCCACACGAAAACCTGAGATTACTTCGTCAAAAATAACTAAAGCGCCATTGGCTTTTGCTAGCGCACAAGCTTTTTGGATAAATTCTTTACGTTGAATTAATAAACCGTAATTTGCTGGAAGTGGTTCCATGATTAAAGCTGCGATATTTTTACCTTCGCGCGCAAATACGGCTTCTAAAGCTTTTTCGTCATCTAATGAAACCGTTAAAGTTTCTGAAGCCGTTTGTGCCGAAACACCTGCACTTGATGAAGCTGTTTCACCGGCTAAACCAGAACCTGCTTTAACAAGTAACGAATCGACGTGACCGTGGTAACAGCCTTCAAATTTTAAAATTTTAGTACGACCAGTGGCTGCACGCGCTACACGAAGCGCTGACATCACGGCTTCAGTACCAGAAGAAACAAAACGTAACTTTTCAACCCAGGGAACTTTTTTCTGAATCCACTCACCTAACATTAACGAGTAAGGTTCGCAGGCGCCAAATGTCCACGCGGTGTCGATCATCTCCATCACTTTAGACTGAACTTCTGAATCACGGTGACCTAAAATCAACGGACCAAAGCTTTGGCAGCAATCGATATATTTTTTACCTTCAACCGAAGTTAAACAAGCGCCTTGCGCTGATTTAAAAAATACGGGCGCACGGCCAAGACCAGCAAAAGATCTTACCGGCGAATGAACTCCACCGGGAGCTACCTGTTTTGCGCGTTCAAAATAATTTTCAGATGTCATGTTATTCATTTACGACTTCCAACTTTCTTCATTCAAATAAATATATAAATTTTGATCTGTGCCTAAAGTGTCTTTTAGGTTTTGCCACGTTTTACCCGGGCCACAGGCATGAGCACAATTTAAAAAGTTCTGTTTTTGTGAAGTTTCAAGCGCAGCTAAAACCGCTTGAAACTGGCTATGACTCTTCCAGTAGAAGAAATACTTTCCAGAAGCTAATAAATCACCTTTAAGCTTGGCGATTTCACCATCTGCCAGCTGAATTTGCAGATCATAGGTTCCCGCATTTGACGCTAGTGTGTGCGTCAATGTAACAAGCTCTGGCTTAGTTTTACCAATAAGCCATTCAATACGTGGGTCTTCACTTTCACCAAGACCTTCAGCGCAGCCATTTACCCAAACACCTTTTTTCGCTAATTTTTCCCATGTGCTTGTGCCAGCGGCCCAAACAACACCTTGGTATAAGCTAAGATCAACAGAGCCCGCGGCTTCGCTGCGTGCTACCCAAACCATATCGGTATTGGCTAAAGAAACATCGGCTGGCTTTTGGTTACGGATAATTGAAAAATTAAAACTGTGTTTTACTAAATCAGCAGGTGCTGACTTCGTCGGTAAAAGTTTACGCGTATCTAAGATTTCACCTTTGGGTGAAAGACCTTTCACCGTTAAGATTTCACCGTAACTACGGTTTAAGACCGCGACACCAATTTTTTGGTGGCAGCCGCCGCCGTAACCAGAAAAAACTTTTCTTTCATGAACAACGCTTGAAGCCGTTTTCTCGCAGTGAATTTTAGCAAATAATTCTTTTAAATCTTTGCGATCACTTCTGATTTCAATCGCCAGGGCTCCTTGAGCTGCCGCATTTGGATTTTCTGAAATCGGTGGAACAATCCAATTGCACTTAGCCAAGTGGCCACGAATTTTTTCTTGAACAGGTTTAAACTCATCGTAGGGATGCGCTAATAAACGATCAATGGCGGCTTTAGCTAAAACTAAACCATCGATAGATTCATCATCGGTCATTTTTTGTAAACGTGTCGGAATATTTCCGCGCACATTGGCGAATTCAATTTTTTCTGTCGTCCATGGGAGGTGTTTAGATAAAAACGGAATTAAGTTATACTCACGGCGTGGTGACGAAGAAAAAATACGTAAAGTTTTTTTCTTTAAGCTCGATTTTTTAATTAAAACTAAATCACGCTGATCCGCACGCGGAAGAGTAGCTACAATTTCGGTTCCTTGCGTGTGCTCTACCGGAAGATCTTTCCACGAGTGAACGACGAAATCTAATTTTCCGTTGATTAAGTCTTGATAGAAATCTTGCGTGAAGACGCCCTTTTCAGGCATTTTCCATAAAGGATCTGTCAGATTTTTATCACCTAAAGATTCACGAAATACGTATTCGATATCGACGCCTAGAGATTTAAGGGCGTCACCCACTAAGTACCCTTGCAGACGAGCTAAATCGCTCTGTCTGGCTCCTAAAACTAACCGCATAAGTCTTCCCAACCGAAAGGACGTAATGTCACCTTATCCATTTGAGCTAAGCGCCACTGTTCTACAGCGGCAAACGCTTGCTTTTGTCTGGAAGCTAACAAATCCTTTTGTTGAGAGAAAAATTCCATCACATGTTCTAACGTAATCCACGATTCAATTTGTGGATCACGATCATTAAATAATTTAGCATCACGGCGTAAATCGATCACATACTTCCACTTGTTCGTAGAACTTGAAACGATCGTTTTTAATTGCTCATGAGAAATAGGCGCCGCAATCACTAACACTTCACTAGAAGGTAAAGTGTTCTCTAACGGATGAAGAGATAGTTTTCCACCCGCTTCAACAAAGTGAGAAAAATGTTTCATCACCTGGATTTGCGATTTTTCTAAGTTACGCGCAAACACTTGTACGTTCTTAGCTTGTAACCACGGAAGCACGTCTTCAACTAAAGAACCGGCTCCGATGATTTGTACATCGTTTTGATTTTGTAAAACACGGCGTAAGTAACCACCGTAAGACTGCGAACCAAAGTTGTATAAATATTTTTCGCGCACTTCTTTGATTAACGAAAACCAAACTTGCATGCGGGACTGAAATTTCTGAACCCAATCATGTTTGGCATTTAAGTTAATGAATTGGCGAAACTGGCCTAAGATTTCTGTTTCACCGATCACTGGTGAATGCAGACCGCATAACACTTCAAGTAAAAAACTTTCAGCTTCTAAGCCGTTCATAAAACCACGGCCATCAGCCACAAAACCAGTCTCATCTAAGTAAAAATAAATTTTACGGCGACAAGTTTCCCATAATAAAACAGCTTTGCTATCCACGATCAGTGGAGCTAAATAACTATGTTCCTGTTCAATGGGCTGGTGCCAGAGCTTAAGCATGTTTGTACCA
>CAMLRE010000110.1 GCA_946482355.1 uncultured Bdellovibrio sp. | reverse complement strand
TTCGTTTCCACAAATCTAAAACCAGCTTTATCATTTATGGTCTTGGTGGTATTGGCGGCATGATTTACGAAACAAAAGTTGATGCTTTTGATGCAAATGGTGGGACTTATACAAATCTTTTCAGCACTGTTTACAGCCAATATGAAGTTGCAAACAAAAACAAGAGAGATATCCGTCGTGATCTGAAAGCGGGTATGGATAAAAAATACGAAAGCACAGCTGACGGTCATCAACTTCGCCGTCCTAAGTTATTTGATATGACTTTCCGCCCAATGGTACAAGTTGGTGCTGGTGTTGCATTCAAAGTAGGTAAACGTTTCAGTATTGGTATTGAAGAAGTATTAACTGTTGTTAAAGATGATCTTCTTGACGGACAACGTTGGCAAGAGCATTCTATGGGGGATGCTTCTTTAACCCGTGACTTCGACAACTGGCATTACACAAACATTAATTTCAACTATAGCCTTGGTGCAAAATCTGTTGAGCCTCTCTGGTGGTTAAATCCATTGGATTATGCTTACAACGAGTTGAATGCTCCACGCCACATGAAGCTTCCAAAACCAGTTTTGGATGATGCTGATGGTGATGGTGTAACTGACCAATTCGATAACGAACCTAACACTCCTGCAGGTTGCCCTGTAGATACGCATGGTGTTGCTCGTGATACTGATGGTGACGGTGTTCCTGAGATTGTTTTTACAACCTTTAAAGGTAACGCTTACACCTCTTCAGGTTATATTCGTGTGATTAACGGAGCTGATGGTCACGAAGAGTGGACTGCAAATAAACCAGAGCTTATGGCTTATGGAACGATTGCGCCGTTGTTAATTGATATCGAGGGTGATGGCAAAGCCGAAGTGATTTATTTAAATAAAGCTGCTTCGGGTACAAATATGATTGCCCTTAATTACGACGGTACCCAGCGTTGGATTATTAATAAACCAACAAGTGCAACTGTAACTGATGATTCGTTATCAGCGGCTGATTTAGACCGCGATGGCATTGCTGATATCGTGGCTCCGGGGTTTGTGGTTTCTGAAAAAAACAAAATGCCTTATATCAAAAACCAGCTTGAGCTTTTAGCGGGTTATAATATTCCGGTGAATTTGCAGTTAGCACAACCAAGTTCAAAACCTAAGATGAATATCGTAAACGCCATGGGCATTATGGATATGTACGGTAAGACAATTGCTAAATTTAATAAAACAGGCTTTCCGGCGGTTGCAGATATTTATGCTGATCAAGCAGGTTCTGAAATTGTTTTAGTCGGTGGCGGAACATTTCAGGTTTATTCATCGCAAGGTAAAATTCTTGTAGATAAGGTTTTAACTGAACACACTGAAAATACATGTTCAGGTACGATCGGCGGTGGTCAGGCTACGATCGGTAATTTTGATGGTGATGAAAAATCATTAGAGATTGCTGTAGCCACAGGTCGTTCGTTAACAATTTATGATGTTAACGGAAATAAAATTGCGGGAAGCTTAACACGTGATTGTTCATCACGTAAAACCGGAGTGGCTTCGTTTGATTTTAACGGCGATAAAAAGCCTGAAATCGTCTACGCCGATGAACAGTATCTTAGAATTTACGAACTAGATGGATCTTTAAATTTACGTTCAGTTTGGGAGATCAAAAATCCAAGTGGTACTTTAAGTGAATATCCGGTTGTGGCAGATGCTGACGGTGATGGTTACGCTGATTTAGTGGTGGCGCAAAATTCATATTCATACGATGCAACGCCAGAGAGCCCTTTTTATAAAATGAATGGTGTTAGAGTTTTTGGCCCAACGGTTCAAGGTTCATGGATGCCAACGCGCGCTGTATGGAATCAGCATAACTATTTTATTACTAACGTAACTGATGATTTAAGACCGACAACGACAACTTACACCATGGGGCAGTTGCCGAAGTCGTTTAAAAGAAATACTTTTCAGGATATTCCTGAAGTTAAGTGTCAACAATAGGGGGAATTATGACAGTGGATTTTTTTAAAAAACTTAATATCTTCTTGTGTATTGTTTTAGCCGGATTACTGATCGTGCAACATTCCGGCGTGGTCTAAAGATGTTCTATCTGCAAAGCTTAGTGATTTGTGCTTTTAACTTTTCGTAAGCTTTAGCATCTGATTGGTTATTAAGTTCGTTAATAAATTCAGCGTTTGAACAGCTTTCTTTTGAAGCGTTGCCTTCAGCGATAATTTTTAACGGCTCAAGCATTTCGATATCTAAGGCCATTTGGTTACCTTCGGCAGTTAACTTTTGGCCTTCTTTTTTATCAAAAGCATTATACTTTTTCTGAAGACCCGCTTCGATATTTTTAAATTCTTTTAAAAATTTAGCTTTATCGCCAGAAACCGTAACGGCGTCTTCGTAAGATCTTTGAAACTCATCGTAATCTTTTTTTAATTCCGGTGAAAGTGAAGTTGGTGTCGAAGCTAAAGCTGACAAAGAGATTAGAAGAGATGTGATTAATCCTAGTTGTTTACGCATGAACGAGCTCCTTCTTTATTGTAAGCTGCACGTTGATCAGCTGACATATCGCCAAGTAATTGCTTTTGCCTTTTTTGCATTTTACCAACGTAAACGGTAAGGTTGGTACCTTTGCTGCCTGACATTGGTTTTTGAATTTGGTTAATGAACTGAGTCGGAGATAATTTCGTTAAGCGGCGAACAGCAGCGCGGGCTGCAGCACGTCCACCTGGGCCGTAGCTATTAAGCAAAGCTAACTCAGTCGCACGCGGAAGAGCAGGGTTACCTTTGTGTTTATTGATATAGTTTTCCATAACTGGTTCAATATCTTTATCCCACGAGTTGGCCATGCCGATTAACGTGTATAAAACGTTACGCTCCATACCTTCACCGTATTCAACAAACTTACAGCGATTGTTATTTAGACGCACTGGCTTTTTAATATCTTTTTCAGCGATTTTTTTTGCGATATCGCAATCTGAATCAGAAGTATTAGCCACTTTTTTTAAAATACCAAAACCACGGTGTTTTTGATTAATGTCATCGACAAAAATTCCAGTAAGCTGGCCAACACCAACACCACCATTGTAAGCGTAGTGAGGTTTAAAACCAGATTCTAAAGAATACATTTCAAATAGACCTGCCGGTGTTAACGGAAGGTTTGTCATTTTCTTTACGCATTTGTAAAAATCAGTAATCACTGCATTTTGATAACGCATTAAATTCGAATCAAAACAGAAATTATATTTTGAAGAAAGTTTTCCTTCAGGGCATTTTAATTCAGTCGTTGGCGCATCCACTTTTCCTGAAGCGGCAAGACAATCTGTGCGAAGTAATAAGCGGGCATCAGGCGCAACTTTACGAAGAATTTCTGCGGTCGCTTTATTGTTTAAACTTAAAGGGCCGGTACCTGGGCCTTGTTGGCAAGCCGCACATCCTGCTAAAGGGGGTTCAACCGGGGCATGCTCTAAGTTATATTTGTGAGTAAGTTTTGCGGTAATTTGGCTTGAGTTTTTAGCTCGGCCTAATTGTTGAATCAGATGATTGTTTCCAGCTGTTCCTGAAAGACACTGATCGCCCGCAGCCTGCGCTGTTAACGGAAAGTACGTTAAAGTTAAAGCCGCGCCCACAAGAATAAATTTAAGATTTATCATTCTTAGATTGTAGCAAGTAAACTAACTATTTTACGAGGAAATCACGCCACTTGTTGATTAAGGTCGGGGTCATCAGTGCGTAGCACACGGTTCCCTCTGTAGCAGGCTCTTTGCGGGTGATTTTAGCTTCTCGACTTAGGTCGTAGATTTTAAATTCCTGAGTGTGAGAGAAGTACAATTCAACTTCTGTCTGCATTTCGTTGATTGAATCAGCCATCACTTTTTTAAGCTGCTCAAAACCTTGTCCTGTAAGGGCGCTTACAAACACACGCGGAAATTGTTTTACTCTGAATTGGCGATCAACCGAAGCCACATCGACTTTGTTAAAAATGTGGATGATTTTTTTATCTTCCCATTTAAATTCTTTAATTAAGCCATCAACAACTTCGATTTGTCGCTCCATATTCGGCGATGATAAATCAATGACATGAAGTAAGATGTCAGCTTCAGCAGATTCTTCAAGAGTGGCTTTAAAGGCTTCGATTAACTGAGTTGGTAATTTTCTGATGAATCCTACGGTATCGGTGACTACCGCCGGCGGGCCTTCATCTAAAAAAACTTTTCTTGTCGTTGGATCAAGAGTGGCAAATAGCATGTTCTTGGCCATGACTTGCGCGCCGGTTAAACGATTTAACAAAGAGCTTTTGCCAGAGTTGGTGTAACCAATTAAAGCAAAGCTTGGAACTTCGTTTCTGCGGCGAGATTGTCTGTGTTGTGAGCGGTGCTGTGAAACTTCTTCAAGTTTTTTCTTAATTAAAGCGATTTTTTCTTTAGCACGACGGCGGTCATTTTCTAACGCAGTTTCACCGGGGCCGCGTGTACCGATACCGCCACCTAAACGTGATAATGAATCCTGCCAAGCGCCGATCATGCGGGGCATTTGATCTAACAGCTGCGCAAGCTCTACTTGAAGTTTACCTTCGTACGTGCGCGCACGTTGTGCGAAAATATCTAAGATTAACTGCGTACGATCGATAATGCGCACGCCGATTTCAGTTTGTAAGTTACGAGATTGAATGCCTGATAACTGGTGATCGATCACAACGACTTGCGCACCGGATTCTTGCACCATTTCTTTAATATCGGTCACTTTTCCAGAACCGATCAGAGTACTTGGATTCCATTGAGGTAAAACTTGAACGGTTGAGCCGATGACTTCGCCACCGGCCGCAGAAACTAGTTCTTCGAGTTCACAAAGATTTTCTTTGATCTCGGTTAAGGGTTCGGTCTTTAAACCTACACCCACCACGATAACTTTGTCTTTGTCTCTGATTCTTAGTTCGTTCACTAGTTAGTTACCATACTTAGTGTTTTACCTGTCTGCGATCTTTAATGATCTGTGCTTCAAGGGCTGTTAATACCACCGAGCTAAAAATAGTTTCTTCTGTCGTTGTACGTTGTAACACATTCGCTGCACGACGTACGCCCATTAAGAATGGCCCGATAACTTCTACTTTACCTAATTGCTGTAAAAGTTTGTAAGAAATATTTGCTGATTCTAAATTCGGAAAAATCAATACATTCGCTTCGCCACCTAACTGTGAGAACGGGAAGATGCGATTTTGAATTTCAGAATTAACTGCTGTATCAGCCTGCATATCACCTTCAACGATTAAGTCCGGGCGAATTTGACGAACGATTTCAGCAGCTTTTCTCATTTTTGCCGGTGTTCCATTTTCGCCGCTGAAGTTTGAAAAGCTTAACATAGCAATTCTTGGTTTTTGACCAAAGTGTTCAGCCACAATCGCTGTTTGAATCGCGATTTGGGCTAACTGTTCAGCTGTCGGGTTAAAATTCACTGTCGTATCTGATAAGAATAAAAATCTGTTATCAGAAATTAAAATATTTAAACCAGCCGGTACGTGATCTTTGGCTAAACCGATTGTGTGAAGAATTGGTTTTACCGCATCGGCGTAATTTGTTGTGGCGCCGTTAACCATGCCATCAGCATCGCCTTGATCGATCATCATCGAAGCAAAGTAGCTTGGGTCATTCATTAAACGTTCAGCTTCTTTAATATTTACGCCTTTACGTTGGCGGCGTTTGTAAAGTTCTTCAACGTACTGGTGATATTTAGGGTGGCCTTGGATATTTAAAATCTCAATGCCGTCCATATCAACGTTATGTTTTTTAGCTTTAGCGCGAATTGTATCTGGATTACCGATCACGATCGGGCTGCAGATTTTTTCATCGATTAAAGCACGAATAGATTTTAAAATTTTAGAACTAGCGCCTTCAGGAAACACTACACGTGGAAGTGCTCCTTGGCGTTCGCTATTCGCATGAACTTGGTTAATCACCGAACGGATAAATACTTTTTGTGGGCCTTGAATCGCTTCTAAGCGCTCATGGTATTTGTTCCAGTCATCGATTTTAACACGAGCCACACCAGTATCCATCGAAGCTTTCGCTACAGCTGGAGCTACCCACATTAATACGCGTGTATCAAATGGTTTTGGAATTAAGTAGTCGCGGCCAAATTTAAATTTTTGTCCGCCATAACTTGCTGAAACTGTATCAGGAACTTCTTCTCTGGCAAGTTCTGCTAACGCGTGAACCGCTGCTAATTTCATTTCTTCGTTGATTTGAGTAGCACGAGTATCTAAGGCGCCACGAAAAATCGACGGAAAGCCTAAAACGTTATTCACTTGGTTTGGATAATCAGAGCGGCCGGTCGCGATAATCGCATCAGGGCGAGCCGCACGAGCTGCGTCCGGTGTAATTTCTGGGTCAGGATTTGCCATCGCGAAAATGATTGGATCTTTCGCCATTGATTTTACCATATCACCAGTGACAGCGCCTGCTGCAGAAAGCCCTAAAAACACATCAGCACCTTCTAGTGATTCAGAAAGAGTGCGCTTTGTTGTGTTATTGGCAAATTCTTCTTTGTATTTGTTCATACCGTTAGTGCGACCTTTGTAAATCACGCCAGTTGTATCGCACATGATCACGTTTTCTTTTTTTACACCAAGGCTTACAATAAGTTTTGTACAAGCAATGGCTGAAGCACCAGCGCCGTTAACAACTAATTTAATTTCAGAAAGTTTTTTACCTACGATTTGGCAGGCATTTATTAAAGCGGCTGCAGAAACAATCGCTGTTCCATGTTGGTCATCATGAAATACCGGAATATTCATTTCTTTCTTTAATGTTTCTTCGATTTCAAAACATTCAGGGGCTTTGATATCTTCTAAATTGATACCACCGAATGTTGGTTCTAGCGTTCTAACAGCAGCGATAAATTCTGCTGCCGAAGAAGATTTAACTTCGATATCAAAAACATCGATGCCGGCAAAGTTCTTAAATAAAATTCCTTTACCTTCCATCACCGGTTTTGAAGCAAGAGGTCCGATATTACCTAAGCCTAGGACTGCGGTGCCATCAGAGATCACGGCCACTAAATTGCCTTTTGTAGTGTAGTCGTAAACCGCATCCGGATTTTTCGCGATCACTTTACAAGGTACAGCCACACCTGGTGAATACGCTAAAGCCAGTGCTTTCTCAGTGTTACACGGTTTTGTTGAAA
>CAMLRE010000109.1 GCA_946482355.1 uncultured Bdellovibrio sp. | reverse complement strand
GCTTATCTTGCATTACTTGCACTTCACCCGTTAATGGCACCATGCCTGACAGATATAAAGACTTTGCTAGAGCAAAGTGACTAGACCAAAGAGTGAAAAATAAAACGGCTGCAAAGATCTTCATAGTGCACTTCTCGGACTTAAGTACACAGGACTTTAGAATTAGTCCTATGTCTCAATCTGACTCATCTTTGCGACTAGCAAGTGTGACCCGATCCTCGCAAAAACTTTTTATTTTTTGTCGACTGATCTAACAATATTACTGTAACTCTTTTTACACAAGACGACTGATTTAGAAATCTGACTATCACTTTGCGACATTGCGCTTTCTTCAAACACGCTTTAATCAAACATCATGTTAGGCTTAGATAATGTTAGAAAAAAGGAGTTTTTCTATGCGAGTCAGAAGTCGTTGTGGATTTTTTACGGTAGCGGTGTTGTCTCTGTCATTATCGCATTTACCAAATGTTGTGCTGGCTGAAACAATTCAAGCTCAAAAGAAAATGATTTCAACATCTGAAATGCTTGAGAATTTTGATCGCCAACTAGCTCAGGAAAAAGTAGCCAATTACTTAAGTCAAAAAGATGTCGAGAGTAAATTAGTCGAACAAGGTATTACACTTGCCGAAGCCAAAGCGCGCGTGATGTCACTTTCAGACCAAGAGTTACAAAATTTATCTACGCAAGTTGATAAAGCTCAGTACGGTGGTGATATCTTAGTTACGATTTTATTAATCGTCTTAATTATCTTTTTAATTAAAAGAATTTAGTTATGAAAATAAGAATACTTTTTTTGATGCTCATCACTTGGCTAACAGGATGCGCCTCAAACACGATACAGACAGATCAGTTTTTCAGTTCAAGTAACGGGTTAAAACCCGTTGTTACAAACGCAGCCCCTTTTATCAATCAAGAAGCTGGCCATTGCGGGCCAGCGACTTTAGCGATGGCTATTGGGGCTACCGGAAATTCTTATGATCTTAAACAAATCACCGATCAGGTTTATTCACCCCATGCCAAAGGGAGTCTGCAAGAAGCCATGATCGCTTCAGCGCGACGCCAAGGGTTTGTCGCGATTCCTATTTCGGGCTTAGCTAACCTACTTAAAGAATTAGAATCAGGATATCCGGTCATTGTGTTTGAAAACTTAGGTATTAACTGGGCGCCACAATGGCATTACGCTTTAATCACCGGTTATGATTTAGAAAAAAGAACTTTAACTTTACACTCAGGCCCCAACCCCAATGATATTATTGAAATGGGCGAGTTTGAACTTTCATGGAAACTTGCAAACTACTGGGGCTTAGTCATTTTACGCCCTGATGAACTTTCAACAAGTGCTGACGAAGTCACTCATTTAAGAGCTGCATCTGCGTTAGAAAAAATAGGAAAGTATAAAGAAGCTAAGATGGCCTATTTAACGATTTTAAAACGCTGGCCAAAAAGTTTGATCGCAAGAATCGGTTTAGGAAATATTTATTACAACCTAAAACAGTATCAAATGGCCGTCCGATATTTACAAACGGCCACCGAACTTTACCCGAAATCAAAAGAGGCTCGCACGAATTTACAAATCGCATCGCAAGCCTTAAGAAGTCAGTAAAAAATTATTGGCAGTTAGCTTCAGCGTAAGCTGTGCAGAAGCTTTCATAGCTTGTAGCTACTGGATCAACAGATACTTTAACATCTGAAGAAACTTGGCCACCTAATAAAGCGCATTTTTCGTTAAGAGATTTTTCAGCAGACTGTGTAGCTGCAGAACAAGCATCTTTAACTGTTTTGATAGAAGTGTTGTTAGCGTACATACGAGCAGAGCCACGAACTGTAACTGCTGATGCGATTGATGAAGCTAAAACAAGAGCTGAAATAACTAAAACGTTTTTCATAGAATTCCTTTTCTAAAAGAGGTTTTATATAATTTAACGGTACCGCTTCTGAACATGAATGCAACCGAAAACAGTCCCCATGTTCCTGCCACAGAGTGACTAGCAACGCCCTAATGTCTACATTTTAAACACTCGAGCAGTCTCTATTCAATTAAACAACGTTTCACCTAGGAATGCTTCTCGCAAAGAAATCCTTCGCCATTGCGGATTTTAAAGGAACGTTTATGAAAAAATTAGTGTTTTTAACAACCCTATTCATGACATTACAAAGCTTTGCCACGAATTTTTATGATTTAAAAATTCAAGGTGAACCTATTTTTAACCGCTTTGTAAAACAAGGTGCTCCCGCCGCTCCTTTAAAACGTATCTACGATTATTTAAATGCTAACGCTGGTAAAGCCGTAAAGGTTGCCGCTAAAGATCGTTCGAACAAAGCAGTTATGTCATCGAAAGATATCACTGTTAAAGGCGACTGGATTGCGATTATCGATTTCACAAAACCTTCTGATGTGCGCCGTCTTTATGTGATGAACGTTAAAACGGGTCAGTTTACAGCGCATCACGTAGCGCATGGTAAAGGTTCAGGCGTTCGTTTTGCGACAAAATTTTCTAATATTAATAATTCTAAAATGTCTTCTTTAGGTCTTTACTTAGGCGGAAGTATTTATAGCGGTGGTCACGGCGCTTCTTTAAACTTACACGGTCTTGACCCTTCAAATAACAAAGCTGCTGAGCGTGATGTTGTTATGCATGCCGCTAACTACGTTTCAGATAAATTCTTAAAACAAACTGGCCGCCTAGGCAGAAGCTGGGGATGCCCGGCCGTATCAACAGCTTTAATGAAACGCATGAACGCTGATTTCAGCAATGGCGGTGTTATCTACGCTTACCATAAAGACTTAGCTGAACAAGCTATGAAAACCGGTAAGTTATTAGAAGATAAAACCATCAATGATGATGCTGACGTTGATTACGATGGTGAAGAAGAAACTGTTCGTAAATCAGCAACCAAAGCTCCAGTTGCGGGCAAAAAATAACAAAATCAGTTTTTCGCTATAGACAGCTGTTGCAACCTTTTGGTCACCCGTTCCAGGTGTGACCCTTTCCAATAAAAACGACCACAGTGAGGGCAAGTCCAAAGGCGAAGCTTTGCGCTTAAATATTTTTTCTTAATTTCTTCAGGAACTCTTTCAAAATTAAAGTCAACCGCCTCATACGGCTTGATATAGACATTGCAAATCGTACAGCGACTAAACCAGCACTGCTCAGCTGGTAAATCGAATTTTTCTACAACACGCAAAAATTGCTGAAAAATATTTTCTTGCGGAAGATACAAACAATGACCATGAGCCACACGGGTCGACAAACGCCGATCAGTTGTCAAAATCACACGCCCGTCTTCAAAAGACTTTGCCAAAATTTCATCATCATCACTCTTTTTTCGAGCGACTAAAGCGTCCCATCCGACAAGTCGTAGCCATTTCGCTAAGCCAGAGACATTTTCATCAACTAGAAATAACGGAGTTAATGTACTTCGAGCGACACCCCAGAATAGAACCTTTTGCAGCCGTTCATTTAACAAACGATTAAGTTCTTCAAAAGAAAACCAGCCAAACTCGTGATGCTCAGAAGAAATTTTTATGTGCGTATCAAAAACTTCTGCCAGAAAATAGCGCGCGATTTTTCCTTGTGCATAAGGTTCTGTTTCAATGTAATCCTCACCCCAGGAAAATTCGGCTGACTTTAATCCCGTTTCTTCTTGCAGTTCGCGAAGAGCTGCTTCAATAAAACTTTCGTCTTTTTCAACCAGTCCTTTTGGAAAATCCCAATAATTATAGACTCGAAGTGCCAGGTATTTCGACTCTGTACCATTGCGAAAAACGGGAATAACGCCTGTTGAAATTTGCTGGGGTTGCTTTAAGCGCATGTATTGACCTCAGACAATACAAAGCAAAGCTTACGCCTAAAAAAATTAAATTTTTAGCTTTTGGTAAAGCTTTAAACCTATCCAAGCATCGGTTGCGGCATACATAAGTTGGCGATCGGTAAGTTCAAAGGCTTCCCAGTTGGTGGTTTTTGGACCTTTTGAAATTGTCGCTTCTAACACCTCTTCGGTCATACCACGAAGACCAAAGTTTTTTAGATCACGCGCTTTAGCTAAACCTTGTAGTTCGATAAAGTGCTGCGGCGTAAATTGAAATAGTTTTTGCAGCTGTTTTAGATCATCTCTGATTGCGACCCCAGCTTTAACAACATTAGGATTTTCAAAAACCGTTTTAAAAACAGCGAAGTTTTTAACAAAGTGCAGACGAATTAAAAACGCATCTGTTTCAGTCGCTAACTGAAGTAAAGCGACGTTATAAGACTCACCTTTTTTAAAAGCTGGTCTTGTTTCAGTATCAAATCCAAGTTCTGTGGCTTGAAGTAATTGATCTGAAACAGCAGCCAGCTCTGCATCGGTTTTAATTAAATGAATTTTTCCAGGAAAAGTTAAAAACTTTAACGCTGGTTTTACTTCTTCTGACATTTTTTAACCCACTGACCTGATAAACTGATGTCGGCCACAGCAGGAATCATTTGTTTGTATGTACCTTCGGCTTTACCTTTAAGTTCATAGCGTTTACTCGTAAAATCGCCACCTAGTTTTCCAACAGCATCCAGATCTTTATTTTTACAAGTGATACTGGCATCAAGTTTTTGGTTTTTAACAACCCATGAATCAAGCTGACAGCCTTTTTTATTTAATTCTTTTTGAATCGTAGCTTTTGCGTCTTTAGTTTGTGACGGTGTTAAACATTCTTCATCACTTGATGACGGCAATGGAATGCCTGCGATCTTAACTGATTCTTTAGATTTCCAAAGACCTGGCTCAAAAGATTGAGCGTAAAGTTTAACCGAAAAAATAACTAAGATAAAAAATAATAATTTCATAAATCACCAAATAGTTTCGTAATTAATTCTTCTGTAGAACCTGTCCACAGAGTACCGTTTCCACTGCCCGACCATAATGATAAAAAGTCTGCTGATCCAGACTTAGCTGAAGCGTTTCGTAAATCGCGGGTAAATTTATTCTGTGCCGGAAATGGTAAAATAGAATCAGCTTGATCTTGCATCTCTAGCATAAAACGATTTTCAATACCACGGGCGAATCTACCAGAAAAAGCTCTGGTTAATCTAGTCTTACGTTTGTCTGAGGCAAGTAAAGCTTTTTTATAAGGAGCCGACACACCAGATTCTTTACAAGTTAAAAAAGCTGTTCCCATTTGAACGGCTTGTGCGCCTTTTTGTAAGGCGTGCTTTATATCTTGCGTACTCATAATTCCGCCTGCAGCAATCAGTGGAATTTTAATTTTATTTTTACATTGTTCTAGTAACTCAAACGCGCCGACCTGCGGATCGTCAACTTTAGAATCAAAAATTCCACGGTGCCCGCCCGCTTCAACACCTTGTAAAGTGATTGCATCAACACCTGTTTCCTCAAGTGCTTGTGCTTCTTCAAAAGTTGTCGCCGTACCAATTAAATAGATATTTTCTTTTTTGGCGGCTTTAACGTAATTAGCCTCTAATAAGCCAAACACAAAACTTAAAACTTCAGGTTTAATTTTTAGAACTGATTCAAACTGCTGATCGAAATTTTCTTCGTAAGGTGGCTGTAAATCAGGTGTTGGTAAATTTAATTCTTTTCGATAGCTTTCTGTCGCTTTTACCGCTTCTGCAATTTTATCTGCTGAAACCGGAAGAATGTTGTGCGGAATAAATAAATTAATTGCCATCGGCCCGCTTGTTTTTTCTCTCACGTTTTTAGCAAAGTCTTCAATGATAGCACCTGTTGAATACGCACCACCGATTGAACCGAGCGCTCCGGCATTTGACGAAGCTACAACCATGTCGACAGTCGTAGGCCCACCGGCCATCGGGGAAACCACTAATGGATGTTTTAATTTCAAACGATTTACAAATTCATTCATCGCTATCATCTTCCTCCTGATTAAACGATTTTACAATGAGTTCCATTCGGCCCCGGACAGATTTTTGCACTGTCTCTTTCGCATATGAATTAAAACATGAGGAGGCTTTTATATGGCACGAGGTTCTAAAGAAAAATACACAAGTAAACAAAAACGCCAGGCTCACCACATCGAAGACAGCGCGAAAAAACAAGGTTATTCAGCTAAACGAGCTGCGCAAATCGGCTGGGCCACGGTGAATAAAGAAACCGGCGGCGCAGGTAAAAAAGTTTCTGACACTTCACCTTCAAAAAAAGGCGGCAAAAAAGGTGGAAGCAGCGTTATGTCGCACGCCAAACGTTCAAAAGCAGCCAAAAAAGGCTGGCAAACACGCCGCCATGAAGGAAGTAGCCATGCAACCCACTAAAATTTCACCTAAAGCAATGTACTGGGCTATTGGTGGTGCTGCTCTTGGAGCGGCTGCAACTTATTTTTTTGATCCAGTTCGTGGGCACCGAAGAAGAATAGTTTTACACGATAAATTCTTTTCAAAAATGAATAGCTTAAAAAATGATTCAAAAATATTTTTTAAAAATTTAAAAAGTAAAATTTTTGGATCAGTGGCGCAAGTTCAATCTAAACTTCACCCGAAAGAGCAAAGTGATGAAACTTTAAATCAACGGGTTCGTTCAACATTCGGCCGGCAGATTCGTCATGCCAAAGCGATTCAAACTTCTGTCACTTATGGCATCGTCACCTTATCAGGCCCCATATTAGCTGACGAAGTTGATAAACTTATAAAATGCGTTAAAGCTATTCCAGGTGTTCAGGAAGTCGTTAATCACTTGGACATTTATAAAAATGCTCAAAACATTTCGGCCCTTCAAGGTGCAGGTCCGGAGTATTTAAGATAAAAAGTTACGCGACGTTTGTTACTATTATCAAACGTCGCGGCGATTTCACTTAAATCACATTCTTAGTGATTTAGTTTCGCGGCAATTTTTGGATACAATACAAACGATGCACCAAATACGATATGCGCAGCCCAATCCCAGAACATCGGAACTTCGCGGTTCCAGATATCTACGCCGTGCAAAGCATTCATTAGAAAAGGAATTAAAACGTACGGCCCAATCATTGAAACTAAACCAACCGCTACCCCGCAAATTAAAGCTTGAGTTGATGACTTAATGGCAACCTGCTTTGCCACTACTCCAAAAAGAAAACCCCATAATAATGATGGACCAAATTGGTGAAGTAACAAGCCTGCAATCAAAGCTCCGAAATGAAAATTTGGCAAAGCACTTTCACCGAACACCATAGAGCCGATCACTTGCA
>CAMLRE010000108.1 GCA_946482355.1 uncultured Bdellovibrio sp. | reverse complement strand
ATAACTATGTTCCTGTTCAATGGGCTGGTGCCAGAGCTTAAGCATGTTTGTACCATACCAAAGATTCTCAATTAGTTTGTCACAAGTTTGTCACCGCCCGAAAAAAAAGTTGCTATTTTTAACGAGGTAGCTCAATTTATTCTCGAAAGTAGATGGATGATTTTTATGCACAGACCTAGACGTTTACGCCAAACAAGCAATATTCGTGAGATGATCGCCGAGACAAATTTACATGTGGCCAATTTGATTTACCCCGTCTTTATTTGCGACGGTGAAAAGATTGACCAGCCTATTCGCACGCTTCCTGGGCAGTCTCGCATGAGTGTTGATGTTTTGAGTGAAAAAATCACCGCTTGGAAGAAATTAGGCCTTAAAAATTATGCACTTTTTCCAAAAATCGAAGATAGCAAAAAAGACTCGCGTGGGTCAGAAGCTCTTAACGATAACGGCTTACTTCCAAAAGCGATCAAGCATCTTAAACAAAATCATCCAGAAATTAGTTTATTTACCGACATCGCTCTTGATCCTTATTCATCAGATGGCCACGATGGCATCGTTAAAAACGGCGAAATTTTAAATGACGAGACCGTGCAAATTTTATCGCAAATGGCGGTTAAACAAGCACAGTGGGGCGCGGACTGGGTCTGCCCTTCGGACATGATGGATGGCCGTGTGGCCGCTATTCGTGAAGCTTTAGATGAAAATGGTTTTACAAAAACTAGTATTCTTTCTTACACAGCCAAATACGCTTCAAGTTTTTACGGCCCATTTCGCGAAGCTTTAGATTCAGCTCCGAAAGCGGGAGATAAAAAAACTTATCAAATGGATTTTAGAAACCGCACTGAAGCTGTTCGCGAATTATCGTTAGATATTTCTGAAGGCGCAGATATGGTGATGGTAAAACCAGGACTTCCGTACTTAGATGTTGTGGCTGATCTTAAAGCGCATTCATCAGTGCCTGTGGCTGTGTACAATGTGAGTGGCGAATATGCGATGTTACACTTCGCAGCCCAAGCTGGTGCGCTTGATTTAGAAAAAACTATGATGGAGTGCATGTACTCATTCCGCCGTGCCGGAGCGGATGTGATTTTAACTTACTTCGCTCCTGAAGTAGCAAAGGTCTTAGCCCACAAGGGAGCTTAGCGTCGCTAATCCAGACTAGCTCACCAAATAAAATCATGATATTTTTTGTAAATGTCAGATAATAAACCGATCGACTTCCAGGTTTTGTTTGAAAACATCCCTGGGTTGTTCTTAATTTTAGATCCGCAGTTTAACATGGTTGCAGCCAATGAAGGCCGCCTAAAAGGCACCAACACTTCGCGCGATACGATCGGCCGTCCGTTATTTGAAGTTTTTCCTGACAACCCTGATGATACTGACGCCACAGGAACTTCAAACTTAAGAGCCTCTTTAAACCGCGTCCTTCAGACAAAAAAACCTGACACAATGGCCGTTCAGAAATACGATATCAAAAATGAAGACGGCACTTTTGTTGAAAAATACTGGAGTCCGGTCAATACACCAATCTTAGATAAAAACGGAAACGTCATTTATATCATTCATCAGGTTGAAGATGTGACCGATTTCGTCATGTTAAATAAACAGCGCGAACAGCACGAAGCATTAAAAACCAAAGCCGGTCAGATGGAAGCCGAAATCATGCGCCGTGCGCAGCAGATTCAGGAAACTAATGTTCAACTTCGCACTCTAAATGAAGAACTTAGCAAAGCTAAAGAAGCGGCGCTAAGCAGTTCGCGTTTAAAATCAGAATTCTTAGCCAATATGTCTCACGAAATCAGAACACCGATGAACGGAGTCCTTGGTTTATCGGGCCTATTGATGGACACGCAGTTAACACAGGAACAAGGGCGTTACTGTGCCGGCATCCGTAAATCTGCCGAGAGCTTACTTACGATCATTAATGACATCCTAGATTTTTCTAAAATCGAAGCCGGCAAGTTAATTTTCGAAGAAATTGATTTTCACTTTTCACAGATGATGCATGATCTTCAGGATACAGTGACTTTTTCAATGAACGAAAAAGGACTATCGTTTAAAGTCGAAGTCGATCCAAACATCCCAAAAGTTTTAGTCGGAGACCCGGGTCGTCTTCAGCAAGTTTTAAGAAATCTGATTTCTAATGCCATTAAATTTACAGCTGAGGGTTCTGTGACCTTAAGAGCTAAATTAATGAAAAATGAAAACGGAATTTCAAAACTTTATTTCGAAGTTCAGGACACTGGCATTGGCATTAAAGACGAAGACCGTAAAAAACTTTTCGAAAAATTCTCTCAGGCCGATCAATCCATGACCCGCAGATACGGTGGAACGGGCCTTGGCCTTTCTATCTGTAAAAACTTAGTTCAGATCATGCACGGAGAAATCGGTTTAAACAGCGAAGTCGGAAAAGGTTCAACTTTCTGGTTTACCGCTGAATTTAAAAACGGCGACGAGGCAGCAGTTAAGTTGGAAGCGAATCAAACAGCTTATGCGCAAACAAAAATTACCGGCCGTGTGTTGATCGCAGAAGACAACCCGATCAATCAGACTATTGCGGTGAAAATCGTTGAAAAAATGGGTTGCCATGCTGATGCTGTAGGTAATGGCCTTGAAGCTGTAAACGCTCTTAAGAATTTTCCATACGATTTAATTTTAATGGATTGTCATATGCCTGAAATGGATGGCTTTGATGCCACTAAAGCGATCCGCGAATTTGAAAAAGAAAATAATAGAAAACCTATTCCGATTATAGCTCTTACTGCAAGTGCTATGAGTTCTGATAAAGACCAGTGTTTTCAAAGCGGAATGAATGACTATTTAACAAAGCCCGTTGATGTTCCGCGTATTCACAGCGCACTACTTAAGTGGATCCCGCAAAAGTAAGTCTTGAATATCGTAGATGTAAAATCCATCTTCGCGAAGTTCATACTTAACATCGTTTCCGATCACATCAATACCATAACGCTGTCCCCAAGAAGCTGATTCAGTCACGGGGTTCTGGCGTTTTTGAAATGCAGGTCTTGGATCAAGTTCAATGATATCGGTAATTAAGGCGCGTAAATTATTTTCGCCTTTTGGATCACGTTTAGAAATTTCGATTGAGGCTTGTTCAGAAAAAATAACTGGAAATCTTGGAATAGGCTCAGAAGCCCAACCTGCATTAGCTTCAGGAATTGAATCAGCATAAGGAATGTAAGGTTTGATATCTAAAACCGGAGTACCATCAACAAGATCTACTCCACCGACGTGAATTTCAGGGCCACCTTTCGCTTCTAAATCAATTTTTTCTAAGATCACAGCCGATAAGCCAATAGGATTTGGACGATGCGGAGAACGCGAAGCTAGAACGCCAACTTTTACGTTTCCGCCTAGTCTTGGAGGGCGAATACTGGGTTTCCAGTCTTTGCCACCGTGATCGTGAAAAACAAAAACTATCCAAATGTGAGTGAATTCTTCTAAAGAACGAAGAGCCGTTTTTAAATCGGGATCAGGGTTGATCTTAATCACACCTTTGGCTTGTGTCGCAAGACCAGGCTGGCGCGGAACTCCGAATCTATCTTTAAACGGAGTTCGCACCACACCTATCGCCGAGAATTTAAATTCTTCGCCAAGGGGTTTCATTATCTTGGTAAATTCATTACACCTAATTTAATCACCTGACCGTCGATGTCAGATGTTTCAGTGTGTTTACCTTTTGGTTCAGCCGATAAGCTCAAAATATTTAAATTTTTAGTTAACGTTTCGCCAACGATCATTTCTTTGTGCGCGTTTAAGGCTTCTAGTAAAGCCCCATCACAAGCGATCTCAAGTGTGATCTTATCATCCATCTGGAAGTCAGCCGTTTTACGAGCTTGTTGGATCTTACGCATAATTTCGCGAGCTAAGCCCTCACGTTCCTGCTCTGGAGTTACCGTTGGATCAACTTCGATCGATACGATCTGATGCACAGATAAATTAGCGTTATCACCCTTAGGTGCACGACGAATTTCAACATCAGCTAAAGTGATCTCTTCACCTTCGATTGTGACAGAGCCGCCGCCTTCAAGCTTTAAGATATTTTCTAAAGATAAAGCCATGATACCGGCACCTACTGATTTCATTTTAGGTCCAAGACGTTTTCCTAATACTGGGAAATTCGCTTTCGCAGAAACTTGAACGAATTGATCTTCATTCGGGTTGTAAACAACTTTTCTAAAATTTAATTCATCGATGAAGTAAGGTTCAAACTGTTTTAAAGTTTCAAGTAAAGCCGCACTTCTGTGAATGATCTTGATTTCATTTAACGGAATCTTCGCTTTCACGCCGATTTTTTCACGGTGATTACGACCTAACGTCACAAGAGTATCCATTGCTTTTACGGCCTCTTCTAATTCAGGGCGAAGCATAGATAAATCAGCTACCGGAAATGACTCTAAGTGAACTGAATCTTTTTTATTCGCTAAGACTTGCGCTAAATTTTTGTACGTGACTTCAGACATAAACGGAGCAAACGGCGCCATTAAACGTGATAACGTAACTAAAACTTCGTGTAAAGTTTCGTAAGCATAACGTTTTGTTTCAGGCATACCGTCTTGCCAGAATAAACTTCTGTTAAAACGGATATACGTGTTCGTTAAATCTTCGATAAATTGAAGTAAGTGCGGAACCACGTTATACAGACGATAAGCGTCCATTTCTTTGTGCGTGTTTGCAATCAAACCATTTAAGCGTGATAACACCCATTGATCTAAAATGTTCGGAGATTTCTTCGCATCACCTTTTGGCGTGAAGCCATCAATGTTGGCGTAGTTTGCAAAGAACGAATACGAATTCCACCATCTAAGTAAAATCTTACGAACGATATCGTAAACACCTTTTTCAGAGAATTTTAATTCTTGCGCTTTTACAACCGGTGAATCGATTAAGTATAAACGTAAAGCATCAGCTCCGTGCTGATTTAAAACTTCCATTGGATCTGGATAGTTTTTTAAGCTCTTCGACATCTTACGACCATCTTCAGCTAAAACTAACCCATTTACCACGACGTTTTTAAACGGCGCTTGATTAAATAACGCTGTACCGATGATTGATAATGTATAAAACCAACCACGCGTTTGATCTAAACCTTCAGCGATAAAATCGGCTGGGAAGGCTTTTTTGAAATCTTCGACTGAAGTTTCAGGGTAACCCCATTGAGCATAAGGCATAGAACCCGATTCAAACCAGCAATCTAAAACGCCATCTACACGTTTAAGTGGAGACTTTCCTGTAGGAGATGGGATTGTGATTTTATCAACAAACTCAATATGCAGATCATCTACTTTTTGGCCCGAAAGTTTTTCTAACTCATCACGTGAACCGACACAGATCACTTCGCCCTCTGAGTTTCTCCAGATAGGAAGTGGCGTACCCCAGAAACGGTTACGCGAAATCGCCCAGTCACGAGCGCCTTCAAGCCAGTTACCGAAACGTCCATCACGTAAATGATCAGGAACCCAGTTCGTTTGTTTGTTGTTTGCAATTAAGTTTTCTTTAATTTTTTCAACGTTTACAAACCATGAAGAAACCGCACGATAGATTAACGGCGTATCTGAACGGTAACAGAATGGGTAACTATGTTGGATCGTATCTTGTTTAAATAATTTTCCCTGTTTTTTAAGATCAGCGATAATATCTTTATCGGCGTCTTTCACGCGCTTTCCGGCATGATCAGGAACTTCTGCTGTAAACATACCATCATCATCTACTGGATTTACCAGCGGGATGCCGGCTTTTGCACAGGCATAATAATCGTCTTCACCGAACGCTGGCGCCATGTGGACCACACCAGTACCGCTATCAGTTGTTACGTGATCAGAAGAAATAATACGGAACGCGCCTTTATCAGCACGATCACCGAAGTAAGCAAATAACGGCTCGTAAGTTAAACCTACAAGTTCACTGCCCTTCATCATCTGAAGAACTTCAACTTCGTCAGCGTGCTTTTTCCAGATCGAAGCTAATAACGCTTGCGCCACGATCAATTTACGACCCGTCGCTTTTTCTAAAACCTTAACGTAGTCAATGTCATTGCCAACTGCTAACGCTAAGTTAGATGGCAATGTCCAAGGCGTTGTCGTCCATGCCATAACCGAAGTGTCTGGTGTATTCACAAGTTTGAACATCACTGTGATGGCCGGATCTTGAACCATTTTATAATTCTGGTTGGCTTCAAAGTTTGAAAGAGATGTTGAGATTCCTACAGAGTAAGGAACAACTTTGTAACCTTCGTAAATTAAACCTTTTTTGAAAAGTTCTTGAAACACCCACCATACAGATTGCATGAAAGAAACATCCATCGTGAAGTATGGATTTTCCATATCGACCCAACGACCCACTCTGCGAACTGTGGTTTTCCATTCTGTCGAATAACGTTTTACAATCGAACGGCAAGCGTCGTTGTAATTCGCAACGCCCATTTTAAAAACGTCTTTACGAGATTCAATTTTATGAGTTTTATTGATTTCGTATTCAACAGGAAGACCGTGACAATCCCAACCGAAACGACGAGGCACTGTGTAGCCCTTCATTGTCCAGTAACGAGGAACAACGTCTTTAAGTACACCGGCCAGTAAGTGACCGTAGTGGGGAAGACCCGTTGCAAACGGAGGTCCGTCATAAAAGCTGTAAGTCTTTTTGCCTTTTGGATCTAAAGATTTAGCAAAAATTTTCTCCTGATCCCAGAAATCCAGAATAGTCTCTTCTTGCTTAGCAAGATTGACATCGGGTTTAACGGCTGAGTAAGGATTTGAACGTGTGTTTGCATTTGTCATAGGTCCTTAATATTTAACAGGTTTTAAGAGAACTTGCACGTCCTGAAAGCCTCGTAAATCTTTAAGTCTTACCTTTGTTTGGCAATGCGTCAGCAAAGCTCGGCGAATAAGCAATTTTTTGTTATTTGCATACAGTCTTACTTCGCTACGAATTCGATAGAATCTAAAATTTGATACGCCTCTTTTTCAGAGAAATTGCCTTCCGGAAACACGATAATGACCATGTAAAGGGTTTGACCTTTAACGATATAGGCTGCGCGAATAAGAGTTTTTTGTTTTTCAACAGTTGTATTGTAGATCGCAATGTAGCCATCGTAAGACTTACCCTTTATCGGCTCAAAATTTGGCACCGGGGTTTGATCCCCGAGCTGTTTTGCCATGGCGT
>CAMLRE010000107.1 GCA_946482355.1 uncultured Bdellovibrio sp. | reverse complement strand
GTCTAATGGAGGAGTGCTTTCCTTGTCATAGCTCGTTGCAACAAGGTATTCTATGTACCTAAAAACACTCTCTATAAATACGAGGAAAAAACCAATGTTATCAGCAATCAAAGGCGCTATCGCCAAAGTGCAAAACGCAGACGAACTTTTAACCGGCAGAAAACTTGACCACGATCCAGTTGTTGAAGGTCTTGTGAATGATCTTGTCGATGAAGTTATGGTGATCAACAGCGCCATTCAAACGATTCAACCTCCTCAACCTACTTTAGTTGAAAAAAACAAAAACAAAATGGATCACATCGCGGCTCTTCGCGGTCGTCCGCTTTACCACCCGTACATCGGAACTGGTGCAGGCCAAGGTGTTTACGTAGAACTTGAAGATGGTTCTGTGAAAATGGATTTAATCAACGGTATCGGTATTCACTTAATGGGTCACGCTCACCCACGTGTAATGAAAGCGGCTGTTCGCGGTGCTTTATCTGATGTGATCATGCAAGGTAATCTTCAACCAAATAACGACTACATCAAATTAACTGAAAAGTTAGTTCAAATCGCTGGTCGTAAATCTCGTCTTAAACACGCGTGGTTTTCAACTTGCGGAACTATGGCCAATGAAAATGCGATCAAAATGGCTCGTCAAAAAAATTCTCCGGCTAAAATGATCGTAGCGATGAAAAATGCTTTTGCCGGCCGTTCAACAATGATGGCTGAAGTAACTGATAATCCTGCGTACAAACAAGGTTTGCCAGAGTACAATGAAGTATTACGTATTCCGAATTATGATAAAAAAGATCCTAAGTCTGCAGAAAATGCATTACGCATTTTAAAAGAACACGCTGCTAAATTTGATAAACAAATCGCGGCCTTTTCTTTTGAACCGATGTTAGGTGAAGGTGGATTCGTTCCAACGCCGCGTGAATTCTATGAACCAATGTTAGCATTTTGTAATGAACAAAAAATTGCTGTTTGGGCTGATGAAGTTCAAACATTTGCACGCACTGGCGAATTCTTTGCTTTTGAAACAATGAACTTAGGCCAATACGTTGATATCGTAACTTTAGCTAAAACAGTTCAGTTAGGCTGCACACTTTACACTGAAGAGTACAATCCAAAACCAGGCTTGATCGCAGGAACATTCTCTGGCGGTACAAGCTCGATGACAGCTGGTCTTGAAATGTTAGAAATGCTTGAAGAAGGTTACGTTGGACCTAACGGTCGTATTCAACAAATTCACAATCATTTCATCCACGGTATCAACCGTTTAAATGAAACAACTTGCAAAGGTTTATTAACAGACGCCGGCGGTATGGGATTAATGATCGCATTCACTCCGTTTGATGGTAAAAAAGAACAAGCTGAATTATTTGTTAAAAAATTATTTAAAAACGGCATCATCGCATTTACTTGCGGTAAAGATCCGGTACGCATCCGCTTCTTAGTTCCAGCGATCATCCAAGATTCAGATATCGCTTTAGCTTTAGAAGTGATTGAAAAAACGGTGCAAGAAGGACTTTAATTTGCTCGCAACCCAAGTCTCTGCAGGAGAATCTTTTGATTTTATCGGAAGCTGCCGAAAGCTTATAGCGATTGACAGCTCTCCGCAGATTTCTGCTTTAGAAACTGCAGAGTATTTGGCAACGTTAGCCCGAGACCTTGGGTTTGATGTTGAGGTTCAGCAAGAAATGCAAAACGGGATCACTCAAGCCAATATTATTGTTCGCTTAGAACCGTTTCAAGCTGGTCGCAGTGAATTTTTATTACAAGCGCATCTTGATACAGTAGATCCTGGTAACTTTTCTTTATGGAAGAAAAATAATTTTAATCCGTTTGATGCGGTTATTGAAGATGGCCGCATTTATGGATTAGGTTCTGCCGAAGTTAAGCTAGATTTTTTATGTAAGCTGCAAGCCTTAGCCCAGCTTAAAGATAAAAAGTTTACCACACTTCAACCAGTGTTGGTTGGAACCTTCGGTGAAGAAACGGGAATGCAAGGCGCTTTAAAGTTAATTCGCAAAAATAAAATCAATGCGAAGTATGCTTTAATCGGTGACCCGTCAGATTTAAATATTGTAAACGCCGCTAAAGGTTACGCGACAGTAGAAATGCGCATTCCGTTTAGCAACGAAGAGACTGAGTATAAAAAAAATAAAGCGTTGTCTGAACACACATCAACGCAGACTAAAATCTTCTCAGGAAAAAGTGCTCACTCTTCAACTCCGCACTTAGGTGAAAGTGCAGCGTTAAAGCTTTTTGATTATTTATCAAAAATGCCAGACAATGTGGTGATCGTAGAAATGGATGCTGGTACACGCCAGAATATGATTCCCAACCAAGCGATGGTTGAATTAGATGTGGCTGCTTCATTTAAAGATCCAGTGATTAAAAAAATTAATTTTTTATATAACACCATGAACGAAGTTCAAAACGAAATGAAGTCAGTGGTGGATAAAGTATTTACGCCAGAGCATTCAACAATCAGTGTAGGGGTTATCAGAACTTTTGAAGACCACATTCTGGTTTCGGGCTCTTGCCGTATTCTTCCGAATGTAAAACAAGAAGAGTACGAAAAATGGATGCAGATGATTTCTCGTGCCTGCGAACAAGTCGGTGCTGAATTTCGCCTGCAAGATTATAAGCGTCCGTTTCGTACGGATGAAAAGTCAGTTCTTATTAAAGGGGCGTTGGCTGAATTAGAAAAACTAGGGCAAACAAGCCAATGCACAAGTTTAGCTTCAACAAATGAAGCAAGCCTTTTTTCACGTATCGGTATTGAGTGTATCTGTATCGGTGCCGGAAAAAGAGAAAACAATGTTCATACGCCCAATGAACATGTGGAAATTAAACACTTAGAATTAATGACGTCATTTTACCAAAAAATGATCGAAAGGTTTTGTTTATGAGCTTTATTGTAAGAGCAGTTAGCAAAGACGATATTACGCAATTAACAGATTTAGCGAAACAGTTTAACTTGTTAAATTTGCCGGGTGATCGAAAAATCATTACCGAAAAAATCGCACGCAGCGAAGCTTCGTTTGCCGGTGAACTTCCAAAACATAAATCAGAATATATTTTCGTGGTTGAAGATGTTGAAGAACAAATGGTTGTTGGAAGTTCTTTAATTATCGCTAAACACGGGTCAGAAGAAGTTCCGCACTGTTATTTTAAAATTTTAAAACGCGATCACTTCTCGCAAGATTTAGGAATCGGGTTTATTCACCAGGTATTACGTTTTCAGTTAGACACTGATGGGCCCACTGAAATCGGTGGTTTATTAGTTGATAAAGCCTACCGCAGAAGACCTGAACGTTTAGGTAAACAGATTTCTTTAAGCCGTTTTGTGTATATGGCTTTAAATCCTGAACGTTTTGAAAACCGCGTGTTATGTGAACTAACTCCGCCATTAACTGATGAAGGCCGTTCTGAATTCTGGGAAGCTTTAGGCCGACGCTTCACGGGTCTTCCGTATCAAGAAGCGGATGCGCTTTCGCAAACGAATAAAGAATTTATTGAATCGTTATTTCCAGAAGAAGATATTTATTTATCATTATTAGATTCAAAGGCGCGTTTAGTGCTTGGCCGTGTAGGTGAAGCCACAAAACCGGCGCAACATCTTTTAGAAAGCATTGGTTTTCAGTATTTAGATGAAGTTGATCCTTTTGATGGTGGTCCACACTACGGCTGTGAAACAGAAAAAATCTTACCAATTAAAATGGGTAAAAAATTACGTGTGTCTGAAGGCAAAGACGCTTCATTTAAACAAATGGGCCTTGTCGGTATGGGCAGTGACGATTTTAAATGTATGTTAACGGCCTATGATATCCAAGATGGTTACGTGGCCGTACCTGCTAAAACACGTGATCGCTTAAAATTAGATTTAGACCAAGAGGTGTTTGTAACTCCTTTTGACTTCAAGAAGAAAGATTAAGATATGAACTACAAAACTACTCCATTCTTAGGTGATTTTATTAATGGTCAATTCGTTAAAGGACCAAAATCAGATGGCCAGTTTAAAGATATTTCTCCGGCCGATTTATCTGATGAAATTATGACAGTGAGCTATAGCTTAGATCACGTCGAACAAGCTATTGCAGCTGCAAAGAAAGCTTATCTTCCGTGGGCAAAACTTTCTTTAGATGAAAGAAAAAAATATTGCTTACGTTTAAAAGAATTATTCGTGGCCCACGAAGCTGAAATGGCTGAAGCTATCGCGCGTGATACAGGTAAAGCTTTATGGGATGCCACATCTGAAGCTAAAGCTTTATCAGCTAAAATCGATGTAACATTAAATGAATCTTTAAAACTGGTTCAAGAAGAACATATACCAAATGCTTTACCTCAAGTTGAAGGGGTGATTCGTTTTAAATCACGTGGCGTGATGGCGGTTATCGGGCCTTTCAATTTTCCGGCGCATTTACCAAACGGTCATATTATTCCGGGCTTAGTAACAGGTAATACAATTGTTTATAAACCATCTGAGCAAACGCCGTATGTGGGTCAATTGTATGCGCAAATTTTTGAAAAAGCGCAGTTTCCTGCGGGCGTATTTAATATGATTCACGGTGAAGCCGAAACAGGCCGTAGACTTGTCGCTCACGAAGCGATTGATGGTATCTTATTTACTGGCTCATACGAAGTGGGTCTTAAAATCAAACAAGAAACATTAAATCACTACTGGAAAATTTTAGCGCTTGAAATGGGCGGTAAAAATACAACGGTCGTTTGGGATGACGCTGATATGGATAAAGCAATCTACGAAACAATCGTCGGTGCTTACATGTCTACAGGCCAACGTTGTTCGGGAACTTCGCGTGTGATTTTACACGATAAAATCGCTGATGAATTTACAGATCGTTTTTACAAAACAGCTAAAAAATTAACAATCGGTCACTGGGCAAAAAATCCATTTATGGGTCCGTTGATTAACGGGGCTGCAGTTGAAAAATATATTCGTTTTCAAGAAATGGCGAATCGTGAAAACTGCGAAAACTTAATGCGTGGTAAATCTTTAGACTTAGAAAATAAAGGTCACTACGTAACTCCAAGTATTCATTTAGTTAAATCGTTTGATAAAAATTCGGTTTACCAAAAAACAGAAATCTTTGGCCCGAATGTAGCAATTTATCGTTCAAGCGATTTTGAAAACACAATGGAAATGGTCAATTCAACAGGCTACGGCTTGGCGATGGCGCTATTTACTAAAAATAAAGAACTTTATAACGAAGCGATTTTAAAAGCGCGCGTTGGTTTATTAAACTGGAACCGTACAACAAATGGCGCAAGTTCACGCTTACCGTTTGGTGGTATGGGTAAATCAGGTAACGATAGACCTTCAGCTCACTTTGCGGTTCAGTACACGACAGTGCCATTAGCAAGTTTAGAAGATCCAACATCACTTGATAAGGCTAAGTTACTTCCTGGAGTAACTCTTGAATAAAAAAATGAAGACGACACTTTCTGCAACAACGTTTTTTATTGTCGCTGTAGGTATTGCCGTTGGTTTTTTTAGTTATCAGTTTTTAAAGACTGGTTACAGCAGCGATACGACAGAAGTTCTATTTGATGTAAACCCTGGGCAATCAATGCCAACGGTGGCGCAGAATTTAGAAAATGCTAAACTTATTAAAAGTGCAAAACTATTTCAGTGGTATTCACGTTACCGTGGCATGAATCCAAAGCTTAAGCGCGGCGAATACGCGCTGAATGCAGCGATGACTCCTGATGAAATCTTAGCGGTAGTCACTTCAGGTAAAAGTGTGGCACGTAATTTCACAGTGGCTGAAGGCCTTAACATGTGGGATATCGCCGATCTTTTAGAAAAAAATAACTACGGTACAAAACAAGAAGCTTTAGCTTTGTTTCGTGATAAAGAATTTATTCAATCACTTTTAGGTGAGCCGCTAGATTCATTAGAGGGTTATTTATTTCCTGAAACTTATAAAGTGACTAAGTTTGACACGCAAAAAGATATCATCACACAAATGGTGAAAAGATTTTTATCTGTGTACGCTGAAATTCAGCCAGAACTTATGACGTTTAACCAAACTTTTCCGCAGCGTAAATGGAATCGTAATCAGTTGGTAACATTTGCAAGTATCGTTGAAAAAGAAACGGGTGCTAAAGAAGAACGTCCGTTAGTTTCTTCGGTGTTTCATAATCGTTTAGATAAAAACATGCGTTTACAAACTGACCCTACGGTGTTGTACGGGGTAGCTTTAGCGCGTGGACAAATGCCAAAAAATATCACGCGTACTGATTTATTAACTCCGACAAAATATAACACGTACACGATTTATGGTCTTCCACCGGCACCGATTTCAAATCCGGGTAAAGAAGCTTTACAAGCGGCTTTAAAGCCAATGCCATCAAAGTATTTGTATTTCGTAAGTCATAATGATGGAACTCACCAATTCTCTGAAAGTTTAGAAGCGCATAATGCCGCTGTTAAAACTTTTCAGATTGATCCAAAGGCGCGCCAAGGAAAATCGTGGCGTGATCTAAATAATAAAAAACCCACAACAAAAAACTAATGGGTAAATTTCTAAGTGCGGTACTTATTCTGGTGTTAGCTTACTTTGCGTTTCTAAAACGCACTGAACCACCAGAAGAAGTGCCGGCGCCTGAAGAACACACAGAACAATTCGATATTACGCCAGCGCCTCAAGTTACAAGCGCGCCTCAAGCTGTAGCCTCTGCACCAGTTTCGGCGACTATAGCATTAACAGGTACTGACAGTGAACTTGGTGACGAAGGTTCACTTTCTGAAGAAGCCGATAATTCTGCTGAATTAATTAAAGACGAACCTAAAGAAAATGTAGATCAAACAATTATCGGTAACGAAAAAAGATTAGCTGAAGCCAAATCAGCTCAAGAAGCTTTTGACCTGTTACGTAAGCTACGTTTACGCATTAGAAAATTATCTGATATTTCAGTACCGGCAACGCCTAAAGATTATTCTAAATTCTGGGGATCTTACGAGGGGCCGGTGGTAAATAACCGTCAAGAAGTCGTATTCAATTTTAAAATTGAATTAAAAGAAGATGTTAGTAACGGTCAATCACGTATTGCTGGAGGCTATCAGATGTTAACACCTGGAAAGCCTGCCAAAGGCTTTGCGTTTAGTAGCAATCAATTTGGCGTTCAACTTGTCGGGCGCGATGCTTTAGTGATCAACAGCGCAAAA
>CAMLRE010000106.1 GCA_946482355.1 uncultured Bdellovibrio sp. | reverse complement strand
AAAATCAAACGATTGATTAAATTTTTACTGCTTTTTAACCGATGCTAAGGTAGCTTAAATACATGAACTGAGGATTTTATGTCTGCAAAATTGAACTCAAAACAAGATGCGAAGAAATGTATTTTGGAATCTGCAGCTAAGTTATTTTCTAAACTGGGATTAGACAAAACATCAACTCGCGATATTTCAAAAGAATCACATGCGAACATCTCACTCATCTCTTATCACTTTGGTGGTAAAGAAGGTTTATACCGTGAAGTGATCCGCGAATTCGCACTTAAAGTGCGTGAAAAAGTACAACCTTCAATTACTGAATTTCAAAGTCAGCCGATGACGAAAGAACTTTTTCAAAAAGAAGTAGCGTCAATGGTGAATAACATGATCGAAATGCGCACGGCCCATCCTGAAATTTCAGTAATCCTTGCACGCGAAAAAATCGAAGGTATGCCTTTATGTAAAGAAGTGCATGAAGAAGTTTTTTATCCGATGATTCAAAACTTTTTTCAGATGTTTAAAGCCGCACAGGCTAAGGGCATTGTCAGAGAAAACCTTCACCCGGCGTTATTTTTTATTCTTCTTTCAGAAGGTGTTTTTGGTTTCTTTGAATTGATGGATTGTGAAACCAAAATCAATAAAGATTGCGCAGAATTCATTAAAGATAAAGATTTTTTTAAACAACAAGTGGTCGATACTTTTTTAAACGGAGTGCTGGTATGAGAGCATCAACAGTCAAACAACAATGTAAATTTTTAGCCATTGTCATTACGACAACTTTGGCTTTATTCATCCAAGAGGCGAAAGCAATTTCGATTGATGAATATATCGGATTAGCCAAACAAAAAAATCCGCTTTTAAAATCGTATCAAGAAAGCCGTGATGCCGCCGATCTTAAAAAAGAAGCGGCCGAGCTTGATTTAGCACCGATCATCACTGGTAGCTGGGTCACTTCAAACGATAAATCACGCCCAAGCCAATTAGGCACTGAGCGTGAAGCAGAACTTTTTTCGTTGGGTGTAGCCAAAAAGTTTTTCACAGGTACTTTAGTTAAACTTGATGCGCAAACTGGTGAATTTAATAATCATGGAACAGTCCCTCCCGGATATGACCAGTACAGCACAGGTTCAGTAGGTATCACGATTCAACAATCCTTATGGAAAGACTTTTTCGGTTACGGCACAAGAAAGAAAATTTCTCGCCAAGAAAAAGTAGCTGAAGTTGAAAGGTTGGCGTCTGAGCTTCAAGGCCGCGGCGCTTTATATGATGTTGAATCAAACTACTGGGATTACGCTTTAGCGCAAGAAGATTTAAAATTAAAAAAAGCTAACTTTGAACGCGCACAAAAAATTGATCGCTGGACAGCTAACCGCGTAAGTAACGGTATTAGTGATCGCGCTGATCTTATGAATGCGAAAGCATTAATGGCTTTACGTGAAGCGCAGTTTATTCAAGCTGAAGAAGAATTAAAATCACAAGAAGTTAAACTTCGCGATAACCTTCAATTAGCTGATAGCGAAAAAACTCCTGAAATTAAAGCGGAATTAGGTACGGCACGCCCTTATTTAATTAACCTGATTAAAATGAAAAACGTAGAAAAAATCGAAGCACGTATTGCATCTTTAGAGGCTGAAGCAAAATCTTTAGTAGCTGAAGAAACAGTTGATGCCTTACGCCCTGATTTATCGGTATTTGGTAACTATACAACAACATCTTATGACCGTGACCATTCGCAAGCGGTGAGTGACATGACTAAAGATGATTACCCGAAAAATTCAATCGGTGTGAACTTCACATGGGTTTTTGAAACGGGTGCCAAATCAGCGACTCGTGATGCCGCTAGAAAAGACGCTTTAGCTTCAAAACTTAAAGCCGAGAAAAAACACTCTGAAGGCCAAGATGCTTGGACTGACTTAATTCGTAAATACGACGTCTTAAAACAATCAGTATCAACTTTAGAAAAAGTAGCTGAATACCAACGTGAACGCGCAAAAGCTGAACAGGATAAACTATCTAAAGGTAGAACTGTGACAGCGAATGTGGTGTTAGCTGAAACTGATGCTGCAGAGGCAGAAGTGAATTTATTAAAATCAAGAGCAAGCTTACGTAAGCTTGAAGCTTCAAGTTTATTTTTTATCGACACCGAAGGTGCGGAGTAATTTATGAGTTTAGCAGAACTATCAATTAAAAGACCTATTTTTATTACCTGCCTTGTCGTTTTGATGTTGGTGGTGGGTTTTGTTTCTTACAAGAAAATGCCCGTTGACCAATTTCCGGATGTAAGTTTCCCGGTTGTGTCGGTGCAAGTGATCTATCCAGGTGCTTCACCAGTCGATATTGAACGTCAAATCACTAAACCGATCGAAGATGAAGTGTCATCACTTCCTGGTTTAGATACAGTAACCGCTACGAACTACGATTCAATGGCTTTAATTATTATCAAGTTCAACTTAGGAACTGATATTAAAGACTCTGAACAACAAGTTAGAAATCGTATCGCGAATATCAGAAATAAATTACCAGATGATGCTGAAGAGCCGATTATCCGTCGTTTTGACCCGGCCGATCAGCCGATCATTTCAATTGCAGTGAATTCAGAAATGAATCCTGCAGAACTTTATGATATTGCCAATGAACAGATTAAACCTCAGTTCGAACGTTTACCAAGCGTAGGTTTGGTCAGTATCGTCGGTGGCCGTAAAAAAGAAGTTCAAATCTTAGTTGATAAAAAGAAACTTCAAGACCGCCAATTATCAATGGTGCAAATCGCAAAACGTATCGAAGAAACATCTAAAGATATTCCGGTCGGTAAATTTGAAACTTCTGAAAAAGAAACTGTTTATCGTACCGTGGGTGAATTTGCTGATCTTAAACAGTTAAAGGATGTATCAGTTAACTTCTTAGGGTCTGACCGTCCGGTTAAACTTTCTGAAGTGGCCGATGTTAAAGAAAGCTTGGCGAAAGCTCAGCGTTTTTCATCAGTCGATGGTAAAAATGCTTTATTCTTATTAGTGTACAAACAATCGGGTGCAAATACAGTAGAAGTGGCTGACCGTGTAAAAGCGCAAATCACTGCTGTGAACACTTACTTAAAAGAGAAAAAAATCAATGCTGAAGCGCAAATGGTGCGTGACGGTTCAGTACCTATCAGATTGAACGTGGCCGACGTACAAGAATCAATCGGTTTAGGTATCTTACTTTGTATCATCGTGGTTTTCTTCTTCTTAGGTTCTGCGAAATCAACATTCATCACGGGCTTAGCACTTCCGAACTCGTTATTAGGTGGTTTCGTATTAATGTACATCATGGGTTTCTCGTTAAACATCATGACATTAATCGCTTTATCGTTAGCGGTGGGTCTATTAATCGATGATGCCATCGTTGTGCGTGAAAATATCTTCCGTCACTTAGAGATGGGTAAAGATCCAAAAACGGCAGCTATTGAAGGTACAAAAGAAGTAACCATGGCCGTAATTGCGACAACATTAGTTGTTATCGCGGTATTCGGTCCGATTGCTTTCGTACCTGGTATGATTGGTCAGTTCTTTAAACAGTTCGGTCTAACAGTCGTATTTACAATGATCATTTCGATCTGGGATGCGTTTACGGTAGCTCCGATGTTATCAGCTTACATGGTTAATAAACACAGCCATGAAAAAGGTGATGGCTTTGTTGACCGTATGTTAAAATCGTTCGACCGTTTTCAAACAAAACTTGAAGATATCTACGAATCATCTCTTCGTTGGACTTTAAATAACCGTATTAAAGTTTTAGTTTCTGCGGTTTTATTTTTCTTCATCACAACAGGCGTAGGTGGTGCGATGGTTAAGAAAACATTCTTACCAGCAGCTGACACCGGTGAATTTACAGTATCGCTTGAAATGCCAGTAGGTACTTCGTTAGAACATACTTTTAGTTTTGCTAAAATGCTTGAAGCTGAAATTAAATCTGTACCAGAAGTGCATTTAGTTTCATTAACAGTGGGTTCAGTAACTTTAGAAGCTAATAAGGCTGATTTTTATGTGGCCTTAAAAGAACCTAAACTTAGAAAAGGTTCGTCAACAACAGACGTGAAAGAAAAAGTCAGAGCGTTAACTGAAAAACATCGTTCACAAGCTAATATCGCCGTTGGTGACTACGATATCGGTGGTGGTGGTCAAAAACCATTAAATCTATACTTAGTGAGCGAAAACTTAGAAGAGTTAGCAAAATACGCTGACGCCTTACAAAAACGTATTAAGGCTATTCCGGGTTTAGTCGACGTTGATACGAACTTCCGTAGCGGTAAACCTGAATACCATGTGGTGTTTGATCGTGACCGTTCAGAGGCTTTAGGTATCTCAACAGTTACGGCCGGCGCAGAACTTCGTTACCGTACAGAAGGTGTGTTACCTGCAGTTTACCGTCAAAATGGTATTGAGTACGATGTGCGTTTAAAATTTCCGGATTCAGAAATGAATTTAGAAAAAGAATTTAATACAACATTTGTTCCGAATTCAAATTTCAACATGGTTCCGTTAAGCCGTGTGGCTAAAGGTGAAGAGGCTCTAGGTTACTCGCAAATTAACCGTCAAAATAAAGGCCGTTATATTGCAATCACTGCCAACTTAGGCCCGAATGGCCAATTAGGTACAGCCACTTCTGAAATTCAGAAAATGTTGGCTACGGATATGAAACCACCAGCAGGTGTTGAATACCGCTTTGAAGGTATGGCGAAAGACTTCCAAGAGTTAATGGCTAATATGTTATTAGCGATGGGTTTTGGTGTGTTGTTAATCTACTTAGTATTAGCTTCGCTTTACGAAAGTTTTATTACTCCGATCACGATCTTATTAGCGTTACCATTAGGTATCTCTGGGGCGTTCGTAGGTTTAGTGGTGTTTGGTTTATCAATCGATATTTTCTCGATGATTGGTATGATCTTACTTATGGGGGTTGTGGCGAAGAACTCGATCTTACTTGTGGATTATACGAACCAATTAATTGAGCAAGGTATGGCGATGAATGCAGCTTTAGTTAAAGCTTGTCGTACACGTTTACGTCCGATCTTAATGACATCGTTAGCGTTAATCGCGGGTATGTTACCAATCGCGATCGGTGTAACAGCATTAGGTTCGCAACGCCGTTCAATGGGTGTGGCAATTATCTGCGGTGTTATCAGCTCAACGATTTTAACGTTAATCGTAGTTCCTGCAGCTTACGGTTACATTGAAAGATTCCGTAAATGGTCGCAAAAAGTGGCGAAAAGAATCCAAGGCAACGAGGACGAAGTTCACCCAGCTGCCGCTACAGTACATTCTGAAAATCAATCTTCAGAGCTTGTAGAGGCCTCTAAGTAATCTTAAAGACTGGATTTTATTATCAAATAAAGTCCAGTCATCTTTTTCTGCGATTGGTTTCCAGATCGCTTCAATTTCATCAATGAGTAATGTTTCAGGTTTATCACGCTTAAAATAAGCGTGATTATTTTTTTCTGGATCAATCACTGTTGCCGACGCGATTAATTTTTTAAGTAATTGGGCCGATGGCATCTGCGCAATCGATGCGGGAAGTTCTTGATTTACGTGGCTTGAGTGAAAAGCGAAAAAAGCGTCTTCGTATTTAATCGCCTTATCTACGACAGTTTGAAAAAATAAAGAGATGGCTTCGGTTGTTGTTTGATCATCCTGAAAGCGCACGTTTAATTTATTTTGAAAAGCCTGGTAAAGATAATCATTAAACTGTTCTTCAAAATTTTCTAAGATAAGTTGGCCTGGTAGCTCGGGATACGCTTTCATAATACATTGAACAAGCTGAGCTAAATTCCATAAAAAATTATTCGGTTGTTCAGAAAAACAATAAAGACCCTGTTGATCAAAGTATGCCGCCGTAAAGTTCGGATCGTAGTCAGGTAAAAAACGATAAGGCCCGTAATCAAATAATTCGCCAGAGACATTGATGTTATCAGAGTTAAGAACTCCGTGAACAAATCCAGCGATCATTACTTGCGCGGCTAAATGCGCCAAGCGATCACTCACACATTGAAGAAAGCGGGTGGCCACATCAAGATCGTTTGTCCAGTCTAAATTTTTTGTTTCATTCTGGTAGTAATATTTAAGAACGTACTTAGTTAATTTTTTAATTTCATCAAGCTGGTTAAAGTAAGCCAGGCGTTGAAAAGCGCCGATACGAATATGACCTAAACTATAACGCGTAAGTACCGCAGAACGGGTGGGGCTTGGTTCGTCACCGCGAACTAAACTTTCTCCGGTTTCAAAAATACACGCGGTCTTACTGGTGTTAACACCATAAGATTCTAAAGTTTCAGTGGCCAGCGCTTCACGAACAGCGCCTTTTAGAGTCAAACGTCCATCGCCACTGCGAGAATACGGTGTTGTGCCTGAGCCTTTTGTTCCCAGGTCATACCACTGGCCATTTGCAAATATTTGCGCGTATAAAAAACCACGACCATCGCCAAGATCAGGATTGTAATGGCGAAACTGATGGCCGTGATAACGAAGCGCTAAGGGTTTTGATATGTTGTTGTTTAGCGGTTGGAAGCTCCACAGATGATCGATAGTGAAATCAGGAATCATTTGCAGATTTAAATTGGGATTAAAATAGCGCAGTTTTTTCTCAGGAAATTTGGCGGCTTCGACCGCATCATAATGTTGCGGCCCAAGTTCATAAATAGGAGGAGAGTTTGTTATATTCGTCATGACCTGGTTTTTGCCTATCTGTCCTGTGTTATGCTTAAAAAAGTTTATTGAAAGCTAATTGAAAATGGCTATATGATTTAATTTATCAACCAAATTCATTCACAACAATGAGGAATCATATGAATAGAAGATCATTTTTTCAATCAGTAGGTGCCTTTATCGGTGCAGCTGCATTATTACCTATCGTAGCACGTGCAGAAGGCCGTCGTGGCGGCGGTTCAGCAGCGTCAGCTGGTGCATCTTTAGTAGATCCTAAAGATCGCCAAGCTCAGTCAGTTAATTACGTTGAAATCAACACGCAGATTAAAGACAAAGGTTTAATGTCAGCTCGCAGTGGCGTTGAATTTAAGAATCAAAAGTGCAAAAGCTGCGCATTTTACGATGCTTCAAAAGAGACGACTGTTGGTGGTAAAAAAGCAGGTCCTTGCCAAATGCCATTTGCAGCCGGTAAAGCTGTAACTGCTGAAGGCTGGTGCAGTTCTTGGGCTAAAAAAGCTT
>CAMLRE010000105.1 GCA_946482355.1 uncultured Bdellovibrio sp. | reverse complement strand
TTCAACATTTGGGCTGCTCATCGTTAATTTGCTTACAGTGATCTACTTATTTAAACTAAAAAAAGTTGCCATAAAGATATTTACTGTCGGTGTAATATTTAACTGTGTGGTATTAGCGTACAATTACATTTTCAAAAACTACGGTGCTGTTATGGGACAGGGAAATTTCGGAGTCGTCTTGGGTATAATGGCTATGATCGCGGTTATTTTTTATATGAAGCACTTAGAAAAAAAAGGAATATTAACTTAAGAAATAAAAAAGGGAGATCGAAATCTCCCTTTTTTATTTTGGCACTCTGCTCCCGAAAAAGGGACGGCGTACCTAAACCATTGTTTTAGTTAAATCGCGAACTTTTTTAGAGGCGAAGTTTTCGTTTACGAAATTCCAGTTGATGTGGTTCCAGAAAGTCTCAAGGTATTTTTGACGTAAGTTTCTGTAATCAACGTAGTAAGCGTGTTCCCAAACGTCGGCAGTTAAAATCGGTGTTGGGCCGTTGTTAGTGAATGGAACTGCGGCATTTGAAGTTGAAACTAAAGATAATTTTCCAGAATTATCTACACATAACCAGATCCAGCCAGAACCGAAAGTTTTAACACCGCCGTCAACGAACTTAGCTTTTAACTCGTCCATTGAACCGAAATCTTTTGTGATTTGAGCGGCTAATTCAGCTGAAGGTTGGCCACCTTGACCAGCTGGAGACATACCAAACCAGAAGAACGTGTGATTCCAGATTTGAGCTGCATTGTTAAAGATGCCGCCTGAAGATGATAAAACGATTTCTTCTAAAGATTTACCTTTTAAAGAAGCATCTGTTTCGATGAATTTATTTAAGTTAACGATGTACGCGTTGTGGTGCTTATCGTAGTGATAAGTCATTTGCTCTTCATTGAATAATGGAGCTAAGCCCGTTTTTGCGTATGGTAATTGAGGTAGTTTAAACATTGTAAGTTCCTTCTTGCGTGCGTTGCGCACGACTTCCTAATTAAGTGGGGTCGTAGCCCCACTTAAACTAGTGGAACTACTGACAGTACTTAGAATCCGTTGGGACTCCGTTAAGCATATTACGAACAAAAGTAGGCAGAGTAAACGCCGCACTATGTAGATCTTCGTTATAGTACTTAAGCTGTTGTGAATTCACAAACTGAGCGGCCTGAGCTGCTTTAAAATCCTTTACAGGGTGGTACTGGCCTTTAATCGCCATTTGAAGAGACCACATACCAGACGGGTAAGTCGGTTGGTGGAATAAAATCGTGTGCACTTGGTTTTGGCCAAACACAGTTTTTAAGCAGTTATTTAACTCAACAAAAGTACTTGAGTGGAACATTGGTGATTCACCTTGTGTCACTAAAATACCGTTTGGTTTTAAAGCCTTCATGCAGTTTGTGTAAAATTCTTTTGTGAATAAACCTTCTGCCGGGCCTGCTGGATCAGAACCATCAACTACGATTAAATCGTAAGTTTCTGGTTTTGCTTCAGAAGCATACTTAATACCATCGCCGATGATTAAGTTTAATTTTGGATTAGAAAATTCACGCGCAATTTGCGGTAAGTGTTGTTTCGAAGCGCGAATAACTGCTTCATCAATTTCAACCATCGTGATTTTTTCAACAGTGTTGTATTTGAATAATTCACGGATAGTACCGCCATCACCGCCACCGATAACCAGAACGTTCTTTAACGGGCCAGCTACAGATTGGAAAGCTTGAGCAGCAGGGTGAGAAATCATTTCGTGATAGTGGTATTCGTCACGCTCAGTGCACATAACCATATCGTCGATCGCTAACATTTTACCGTAAGCGCAAGAATCTAAAATACGAACGCGTTGGAATTCAGAACGCTCGTCGAATAAAATTTCACCTGTGTAACGTAAAGATAAAGCTTGGTTCTCATCTTTGTCAGTGAACCAAACGTTACGGCTGATTTTGTAACCTTTAGATGGATCATAGTTTTCAGCATCGTTTGGCTTAACCTGTAACGAGTCACCTTTTTTGATAACTTGAGTTGAACCGCGGTTCATTTCTAAAGCCGAGTAATTTGCGCCGAATGCATTTCTTAAAAATTCGAAAGATACCCAAGGATCAACCGAACCGCCGCATGTAAATAAATCTACCGCTGCGTAGTTGTACTCAGGCCAAGTGTGAATTGCTAAATGTGATTCTTGGATTACCACAACGCCAGAAACTCCATACGGAGAAAAGTGGTGGAATGTTGAGTTGATGACTGTTGCGCCTGCAGTTTGTGCCGCTTTAACCATTGCAGCTTCAATAGCTCCAACATCGTTTAAGATGTCGCCTTTGCAGTTTGTGAACTCAACTAAAATATGACTTCCTAATGCCTTCATACCTTTGAAATCCTCTTCTAAAACAGGGTTTATTTTTAGAGGTTGAAACTAAGGCCTAGGGGGGGGTTCGGCAAGCCTTTTTTAGGATTTCTTTCTAATCTCGAATGAATGATGAATTTTTTGGTCGAAGCAGTCTTGAGGAATCGTTTTTTCAGTCGTATTTTTGATAGTAAAAGCTGTTTCCAAAGCTGGATCTAGCTTAAATTTGCGTTTATTAGTGGAGAAATATAAAACGCCATCCGGCTTTAAAAATTTCATAGACTGTTCGATAATAAATTTTTGGTCTTTTTCGACCTCAAAATCTTCTTTCATATCCTTCGAATTTGAGAATGTCGGTGGATCTAAAAACACCATATCAAAAGAATGCCCATAATCTGGCCATTCACAGGCTGTTTTTAAAAATTCCATCGCATTTTGCTCGACGAAACGATGCTGATTAGGGTCGATATTGTTTAATTCGAAGTTGTCTTTGCCCCAGCTCAGATAATTTTTAGACATATCAACACTGACCGTTTGCGCTCCGGCTTTGGCCGCCATTAAAGACACCGTGCAAGTGTAAGAAAAAAGATTTAATAATTTTTTTCCCTTCGCATTTTTTAAGAAAAAATAGCGCATCGGGCGGTGATCGATAAATAACCCAGTATCTAAATAATCCCAAAGATTTACTAAAACAAAAACACCGTTTTCAAGAACTGGAAAACGACGGTTCGTGGCTTCAAGTTTGGTGTACTGATTTGCCCCTTTTTGTTTTTCGCGTTTTTTTAAAATTACTTTTTCAGAAGGCAATTGCAGAAGTTCTTCAACAGCTTTAACCACTTCGGCATCTTTATTTTTGCCTTGGTCGATCAATTCAGTCTTATCATAAATCACGCAGTAATCTTTGTAGATGTCGATTAAAAACGGAAATTCTGGAATATCTTTATCGTAGAGGCGATAAGCTTCGATTTTGTTTTTTTCAGCCCAAGGCTTTAGTTTTTTTAAGTTCTTTTCCAGACGGTTTCTAATCATAGCTTTTTTTGATCAGCTTCCAGCTGACCTTTTTTTAAAGGGCCGACTCCGTCGTCCTCGTGTGAAATTCTTTTAGAGTAATATAAATGAAAAGTGAATAAAACACTCCAAAATTGTCACCCTGGGTAAGTTTTACTGTCTTAAAAACTACTAGGTCTCTTATAGGGCAGATCGTGATAGGAAGACCTGTCGTTTTAAGAGTAAATTTCTTGGGGGATAAGAATGAAAAAGCTTTCAAAAGCCGTATTTACGATGATGGTTATTTTCGGAGCCGCTTATATTTTGGCAGCTTCTGGTTGTGCTGGTTCAAGTGGTAACGATGGAAAAAACGTATCAGCTCCAATTCATCAAGACGGTGGTAATAACAACGGTCAAGATGATATCGTTTTAGAACCATTAAAACCAAATCAAGTGCGCGAATGTACAGATAATGAATTTGCTCAATTAGTTTCTTGGAGAAATGCTGTAGATAAAGCTAACGGCGAAATCGACACAGCAAAAGGTAAACAATCACAAGGTGCCGTTCAAGCCAGCTTAACAGCGATCAAAGCTTGTGACAGTCGTTTATCGTACCACAAAGTAGAGCCATGCAAAAAAACGAAAAAAACAATCGTAGGCACTGATGTTAGAGTTTACGATGCTTTTTTAATTAAACGTGATTGTTCAAAAGTTGAAGGTTATTTAACTAAACATAATCTTCGCCCTGAACCTGGGGTTACGCCGGGGGCGCCTCAGCCTGCTCCCGTTCAACCAAACCCACAACCACTACCGGTAGATCCCGTTGAACCGCCAATTATCGATAACGGTAATCAAGGCCCGATGTCGGCATGTTCACAAGATGAATTTTCAAAATTATCTGAGTGGGCTTCAGCTCAAGACCGTGCAAATAAATCAATCGCGAAACTTGGTTCACAAGACAACTGGAAATACGACGAACAGGCGATTATCAATGCATCTCCAGCCGTTAAGCAGTGTGAATCTTTAATGAAATACCATGGTTCTCGTCCATGTGAAAAGAACATCAAGCAAGACGATGGTTCTACAATTAAACGCCAATATACTCGCGAAACTTTAGGTGAGCGTTGTAATACATCTCGTAAATATTTTTACGAGTACGTACAAAACAAATCGACTTTAATTTTTGCAAATGCAGATCTTTATGTTGATTTAAGCCGTTTTGCTCAACAACGTTTTGAAGCGCAATCATTTGCTTCATTAGGTAACTGTGTTGTTGAAAATAGAACTGATAGCGCTATTGATTATTCAGGCCGTAAAGCTTTAGTTACTGAAACGCGCGGTTTTGAACAAAAGATGTTAGTGTTAATCACAGCTGAAGGTTTAAAAATCGATTGTTACGGTTTAGATATCGGCGATGCGTTTAGTAAAACAGAAATCGTTCGTGTTTTAAAAGCCGAAGGTACTGATATTCGCTTAGAGTATCGTTTAAAATAATTAGCTGATAGCTTTAATGATGGCTTTAAAATACTCCGGCATTTCTGGTCGGTAGTACCAAGCTAAAGCAATTTTATAATCGAAAAACTGATCAGGGGAGATATCAACAATCTCCCCTTTTTTTGCGGCGTCTTTGGCAAAATCTTCGGCCAGTACAGAATAACCTACACCCATTTCAATCATTGATAACAACGCATCGGTGTTGTTGGCGTAATGACGGTTAGGCTGAGCTTTGTTTTTTAAGCGGTATTTTTCTAAATACTGATAAGTCATGCGATCTGATGGATCGAAATCAATGATTGCTTCGTTTTCTACTATATCTAGGAGTTTGCGTTTTTTCCACGCTTTGGGAACATAGAGCTTAAAACGCTCAGCGCGCAGAATGCGTGAATCCATTTCTTTAGTAACTTCATGATGTTCAAGAATGGCTAAATCGCATTGGCCGGTTTTAAGCTTTTCCTGATTTTCAATACCGTCTGACAAATCAAATCTGAATCTGACTTTTGGGTATTTTGATTTTTGGGAAAGTAAGTTGGGAATGACCCGAGATCGCAAAATGCTTGATGGTCCCGAGATGCCGATTTCAATGATGTGTTCAAAAGATGCCTTTTGAATCTTTGAAAGGGTCATTCCCTCATTTTCTAAACTAAGCTTAACGTACTGAAGAAGAGATTCTCCCTCTGTCGTTAACTTCATACCCTTCCTTGATCTTATAAACAGCGTTGTTTCAAGCTGCTTTTCTAAAGACCTGATTCTTTGGGTTACTCCAGTCTGAGTAATCCCTAAAATGTGCGAGGCTTCTTGAACCGTGCCTTTTTGAACAACTGCCCAAAAAGCCTCTAGGGTGGGGCTGAGTAAACTCATTTAAAATCATAATAAACTCAAAATTATGAATTATACAAATACTTTGTTTTTTTCTAGAGTGCGCAGCAACAGAGTTATCAACACATATCGTGTGGAAAACTTTTGTAATTAAAAGAATGAAAGGAATAAATTATGAAAAACAGTATTTTAAAATTAATGATTTTTGCATTTTTATCAATCGGCTTAAAAACCGCTGCTGGAGCGCAAAGTGCGCCTGTGGATAAACCTGTGAAATACGGCGAAAAGTATTCATGCACGGTAAAAACTGCGGATGAAAAAAATTATTTACTAGATATAGCGTGGTCTGCTGAACCAAGCAAACTTTCTACAACGCCAAAATGGGTTGAGACGTTAACGTATGTTCTGACTGAAAATTCTCAGATCATCGATCAGAATAATTTTTCTGATGCGAGCTTGGGTAATAGCAAAGCTGATCTAACATTTGGTGCTAGTAAATATGTTTTTGCGGGAGATTCGAGCTTTGATTCAAGAGTGGGAACAACCTCACATTCGGCAAACATCGAAATCAAGAAATCATACAATAATACTAAGACAGTCCTAAATATCGTAAGCTTTAAAGCTAGTCATATTTTTGACCGTTACTATGGTGGCGTAACAGAAAAAACTGTAGAGCTTGCTATCGTTAGCTCAGAATGCTCAGTCAGCGCCGCAGACAAAGACTAGACAAAGCTTTAGGGTTATTGCTCTAATAGGTGTATGAAAAAAATAATTTTAATACTTCCGTTATTTTTTGGCTTACGCCTATTAGCAGCAGATTTTAATGATTACTTCAAAAATACTTTTGATGAAGCTGACCAAGCTTTTGATCAGTCTTTTGAAACAGTTAAAAAGTTGCAGCCTTTAGCTCAAAAGCACGAATTTACTTTCGCGCAAGGTACGATTAAGTCAATTTACTGGCCGGCTAAGAAAAAAACAGACAAGTTATTAGTTCTTTTTTCAGGAACTCACGGGATTGAAGCTTTCGTAGGGTCGTCAGTACAGCGTTGGTTAATTGACCAGCCTTATGTGCAAAACCGTGAAGATGTAAATATCTTAATGGTTCATGGTTTTAACGTTTATGGCTTTAAGAATAAACGTCGTGTGAATGAGAACAATATCGACTTAAACCGTAACTTTGTTATCGACCGTTCAGCTTGGCAAAGTGATGATAGCGGTTACAAAAATCTATACGACTATTTAAACCCGAATGAAGATGCCACTTACGGTTTTTGGGCTGAAGCTAAATTTATGTGGAATGCCGTTACTAAAATGATTCGTCACGGTTTAGAAAACTTAAGAAATGCTATTCTTCGCGGGCAGTACACTTATCCACAAGGTTTATATTACGGTGGTAACACGATCGCCAAACAGTGGGATCTTTTAAACGAACTGATTGATAAGTATGTGGCCGGCCAAGCTAAAGTTTTTGTGATCGACCTTCACACCGGATACGGTAAGCGTGGTAAATTACATCTTTTAGCTAACGGCAAAAAAGAAGGTAACCCGCTGACTGAAGTTTTCACCGAAGAAAATGAAAT